>JALHPA010000230.1 GCA_022842745.1 Pirellulales bacterium | reverse complement strand
AGCAGACGTCGCAGCCCATGGGGAGGCCGAGGAGCTTGCCCATGAAGTGGTCTTCCAGTCCGGCGCGGATGATCTGGCGTTCGTCGTAGAGGTATTCGGGGCCGATGAAGCCGACGACGCTGTTGACCAGGAGGGGCTGAAAGGCGCGGGCGACGCCATAGGCGCGGGCTTCGAGGGTCAACTGATCGATGCCGGCGTGGGCGTTGGCGGAGAGGGCGCTGCCCTGGCCGGTTTCGAAGTACATGACGTTTTCTCCGAGCCAGGGGCCGGGGCGCTGGCGGTGGGACTCGAGCACTTGTTCCCGCCCCTCGGACAAGAGGGCCAGCGAGACGCCGAAGGAGCGATTGGCGGCTTCGGTACCGGCGATGGATTGGAAGAGCAAATCGACCGGCGCTCCGCGGCGGAGCGCGGCCAGTTGGGTGGTGATGTGAGCCAGACAACAGGATTGGGTGGGGATGGAGAGGGTATCGATGATTTGAGCCAGGGCGCGGAGGATGGAATCGACGGTTTCGACCGACTCGGCGGCAGGGTTCACGCCGATCACGGCGTCTCCGCAGCCGTAAAGCAGCCCTTCCAGCGTGGAAAGGAGGATGCCTGCGCGGTCGTCGGTGGGATGGTTGGGCTGGATGCGGATGGCGAGGGCGCCGGGTTGACCGAGAGTGTTGCGGAGGCGGGTGACGTTGCGAAAGCGGCTGGCGGCGAGGATGAGGTCCTTGTTGCTCATGAGCTTGGCGACTGCAGCAGCGATTTCGGGTGTGATCGCCGGTTGGAGCTGGGCGAGTTCGGCGGCGGAGAGGCGGTCGTCCAGCAGCGTTTCGCGAAATTCGCCGACGGTTTGGCCAGCGATGGGGGCTAACGCCTGGGCGTCGTGCGAGTCGAGGATCAGGCGGGAGACATCGTCTTCGGCGGGGTCGAGGAGGGGGGAGTCGACGATTTGGCGGAGGGTGATGTCGGCCAAGGCGAGCTTGGCAGCGACCCGTTCGCGCTCGGTCGAAGCGGCGATTCCGGCGAGGGAGTCTCCGGATTTTTGTTCGTTGGCCTTGGCGAAGAGCGCGCGGAGGTCTGGGAAGTGAAAGATTTCGCCGCGGACGGTGGCTTTGCAGGGCATTTGGATAGCAACGTTTGATACGAGCCGCGAAGCGAATTGCTAATTGTTCTCTAACGGACGCCGCGAGAAACCGTAGCGCACTGACAATGGAAACCTAATACGGCTGCGGTAGCATTCCGCCATCTTAGTGGCCGAACCATCCAGTTGCCCAACCTTCCTGAGTCACTCGCACAGGAATCTACGATGCGCATGAGGTCTTATTCTCGCCGGGTTGTTCGTCAGCGCCGATTGGTTCTCGAATCGCTGGAAGAGCGGCTGGCGATGGCCGTGCCGGCGGTGGACGACGCGATTTCGTTGGCCGCGATCGTGACGGTATCGGTTCCGAACGGGGCGGAGATCTCGGCATACGACGCGGAAAGCCAGCGGTTGTACGTGACCAAGAATGACGGGGGAACGCCGTCGGTGGACATTATTGGGATTGCGAATCCGGCGTCGCCGACGGTGATAAGCAACGTCAATTTAGCGGCTTACGGCGCGTCGATCAGCAGTGTGGCCGCTCAAAATGGGATTGTGGCGGCGGCGATGATCGCGGGACCGAAGACCGATCCGGGACAAGTGGTGTTTCTGGATGCGTCCGGGAACGTGCTGGGGAGCGTGCAGGTGGGGGCGGTTCCCGACATGACTACGTTTACTCCGGACGGGGCGCGGGTGCTGGTGGCGATCGAAGGGGAACCGGCGGACAACGCGACTCCGACCGTGAACAATCCGGAGGGAGGGGTGTCGCTCGTGACGCTGGATACGTCGAATGTCGCGGGGGGAAGCCTGGGGAATTCGACGGTGGCGTTCGCTGGATTTTCGAGTTTCAACGCCTCGAAGCAGAGTCTGATCGACGCGGGGGTGCGTTTGCTGCGGGATCCGGCGGTGAGCGTCGCGATGGACCTGGAGCCGGAATACATCGCGATCGATCCAGGCGGACAAACGGCACGGGTTACGTTGCAGGAGGCGAACGCGATCGGGGTGTTGAATCTGGTCAGTAATACGTTCGAGTCGATCCAACCGCTGGGACTAAAGGACTACCGTCTGCCGGGGAATGAAATCGACGCCAGCGATCGGGACGTGCCGGGGGTGACGGGGAGCGGTTTGAATAATCGGCTGCCTGGCAATTTCAAGAATTGGCCGGTGTGGGGCGCGTATATGCCGGACGCGATTGCATCGTTTCAGGTTGGCGGGCAGACGTACTACGCGACGGCGAACGAAGGGGACGCGCGGCCGAACGCCGCCGACACGGCGGATACGGACGTGACACGGGTAGGGAGCATTCCGGCGGCGAGTTTTGACCCGGCGGTGTTTGACGCGGCGACGGTGGCGATGTTGCGGAACGAGGACAATCTGGGGCGATTGAACGTGCTGACGGCCGTGGGGGATAGCGACCGCGACGGGGATGGCAAGATCGACCGGCTGCTGTCGCTGGGAGCGAGGTCGTTCTCTATTTGGGACTCGCTGGGAAATCGGGTGTACGACAGCGGATCGGATTTTGAGCGACGGACGTTCGCGCTGACGCCGGGGCTGTTCAACGCCAACAACGGGGTGAGCGGGGACGTGGACACCCGCAGCGACGACAAGGGTCCGGAGCCGGAAGGGGTGGTGACGGGTGTAATCAACGGACGCACGTGTGCATTTGTCGGGCTGGAGCGAGCGGCGGGGGGGGTGATGGTGTACGACGTGACCAATCCGACCGCGCCAGTGTTTGTGCAATACGCATTTAAGAACAACTTGGATGGAAGCGCGGCGGGGGACGACGTGAGTCCGGAGGGGCTGGTATTTATTCCGGGGTCGAGCAGTCCAAGCGGGGCGCCGCTGCTGGTGGTGTCGAATGAGGTGTCGGGGACGGTGACGATTTATTCGATCGCGGTTGCGCCTGTGATCAACGAGTTTGTGTTTAATCATGCGGGGACGGACACGAACGAATTCGTCGAGATTCTGGCGACGCCGAACGCCGATTTGTCGTCGCTGTGGCTATTGCAGATCGAAGGGGACAACAGCGGCACGCAGGCGGGAGTGATCAAGAGCGCGCAGCGGCTGGGAATCGCGGATGGGGTGGGTTATTGGACGACGGGTTTTACCAGCGACGTGTTTGAGAATGGCAGTTCGACGTTGCTATTGGCGCGGAACTTTACCGGCGCGGTGGGGGCGGACCTGGATACGAACAACGACGGGACGCTGGATTCGACGCCGTGGCTGTCGCTGGCGGACTCGGTAGCCGTGAGCGACGGGGGCGCTTCGGATCGGCACTATTCCAGCGTGGTATTGGGGACGGGCTTCAGCGGCGGTTCGTTCGCTCCCGGGGGGGCGTCGCGGATTCCGGACGGCAACGACTCCAACGCGGCCGCGAACTGGCGATTGAACGATTTTGACGGGGAGGGGCTGCCGGGATTTGGCGGCACGCCGCTTGCTGGCGAGGCGTTCAACATGCCGGGGAAGGCGAACGCCGCGTTTGTGGCCGGGGCGCCGCAAAGCGTAACGATCGGGCAGATCCAGGGGGCCAGCCACATTTCACCGCTGTTGTACGCAAACGTGGAGACCAGCGGGGTGGTAACCGCGCGGGCGAATAACGGATTTTACCTGCAATCGCTGGTGGCTGACGCGGACCTGGCGACGTCGGAGGGGGTGTTTGTGTTCACGGGAGCGGCGCCCGGGGTTGTGGTCGGCAACACCGTGACGGTGCGGGGGATCGTCCACGAGTTTGGATTCGTGAACGCGCTGAAAACGACGCGGCTCGGGGGCGTGACCGTGACGGTTACTGGGTCGGCCGCGTTGCCGGATGCGACGATCGTCGGGCGGGCGGGGCGCTTGCCGCCGAGCGAGGTGATCGAAGACGACGCGTTTGGCTCGTTCGACCCGGCGACGGATGGAATCGACTTTTACGAAAGCCTGGAAGGGATGTTGCTGCGGGTGGACGACGCGGTGGCCGTGGCGCCGACGAACGGATTCGGCGAGATTGCCGTGGCGGCGGATGGCGGAATCGACGCGGGAGTGCGGAGCATTTTCGGCGGGGTGGTGATTCAGCCTGGGGATTTCAACCCGGAGCGGATTTTGATCGACGATACGTTAGTGGCCAATCCGCCGCGAGTCGCGACGGGGGCCCGGTTCACGTCGCCGATTGTGGGCGTGCTGGATTATACGTTTGGGAACTACAAGCTGTTCAACGTCGGGGCGCTGCCTGCGGCGATTGCACCGGCGACCTCGCCGGAGACGACGGCGCTGGTGGGGACGGCCAACGCGTTGACCGTGGCGACATACAACGTGTTGAACTTGGGTGGGAACGCCGATCAGGGGCGGTTCGACTCGCTTGCGGCGCAGATCGTGAATGTTCTTAGGTCGCCGGACATCCTGACGTTGGAGGAGGTGCAGGACAACAATAGTACAGGGACGGGGGAGGTATCGGCCAGCGTGACGTACACGCGGTTGATCGCGGCGATCTCGGCGGTTGGGGGTCCGGAGTACAGCTTCCGCGAAATCGCGCCTTTGAACAACGCGGACGGGGGGGCGCCGAACGGGAATATCCGGGTCGGATTTTTGTTCCGGACGGACCGGGTGACGTTCGTGGATCGCGGGGCGGGGGCGGCACTGGATGGGACGACGGTGGTCGCTGGCGCGGATGGTCCGGAACTATCGCTCAGCCCCGGGCGAATCGATCCGACGGACGCCGCGTGGCTGGAGAGTCGCAAGCCGCTGGTGGGAGAGTTCCAATTCAACGGGCAGACGGTGTTCGTGATCGGAAACCACTTTACCAGCAAAACCGGCGACAACAGCCTGTTTGGGAGCGTGCAGCCGCCGGTGCTGTCGAGCGAAGAACAGCGCTTGCAGCAGGCGACAGCGGTGCGGGAGTTCGTCGAAGAGATTCTGGCGATCGACCCGACGGCCAAGGTGATCGTGGCGGGGGATCTGAACGACTTTGAGTTTAGCGCTCCATTGACCGAATTGCAGGTGGGCGGATCGTTGCGCAACCTGGTCGACGATGTGCCGCTGGCGGAGCGATACACGTTCATCTTTGATGGCAATTCGCAGACGCTGGACCACATTCTGGCCAGCCCGAGCCTGGCCGGGTTGGCGGAAGTGGACGTGGTGCATGCGAATTTGGATTTTCTCAATCCGGCCAGCGACCACGATCCGATCGTCGCGCGATTTGTGCTGCCCGCGGCGAGGCTCGTGGAGGGGGTGTTGCTGGTGAGCGGCGACAATCGAGACAACGAGATTCTGATCAAACGGGTGGGGGAGGATGACGCGGCGGTGATCGAGGTGGTTCGGGATGGCGAGGTGGTGGGTTCGTTCGCGGCGAGGGATGTGCGGCAGGTGACGGTGTTCGGCCAGGGAGGGAACGATACGATCGCGGTCGAGCATGGGGTCAAGGCGACGACGTGGCTGCATGGAAACGATGGGAACGACACGCTGATTGGGGGGCGGATGGGAAGCGTTCTGTTGGGAGGAAGCGGGGACGATCTGTTGCTGGGGGGGCAGGGGTGGGATTTGTTGATCGGGGGTGAGGGACGGGATCGAATCGTGGGGGAGCAGGGGCAGGATTTGCTCGTGGGGGGGGCGACGACACACGACGAGGCTGAGGCGGTGCTGGCGGAGATTTTCGCGCGGTGGAACGAGCCGGGGCCGATCAAGCGGAGGATCGAAAGCCTGGCCGATTTGCTCAACGTTCAGACTGTGA
>JALHPA010000229.1 GCA_022842745.1 Pirellulales bacterium | reverse complement strand
GGGGGCGCGGGGGGGGGCCACCTGGTCAAGGCGATTTTCGTGGCCCGGGAGCAGCCGCGGCGGCGGGCAGAGGCGGTGGCGTCGGTGATCGTGGACCGGATTTTGGGGCTGTATTCGCTGTTCGTGCTGGCGGCGGGGACGATTCTCGCCGCAGGGCTGTGGCGGGCGCCGCAATCGGAGAAGTTGCGGATTCTGTCGCAAGTGGTGCTTGCCTGCACCGTGGCGGCCACGGTGGGAATCGCGATGCTGATGGCGATCGGCGGGTCGCGCGGGCGAAGGACAATCGAGTGTCTGGGGAATCTGCCGCTGGCCGGCAAGCTGCTCAAGCCGCTGGCGGGGGCGCTACAGACGTATCGGCGGAAGGGATCGGTCGTGGCGGCGTCGATTGGAATGGGGATCGTGGTCCAGGCGCTGTTGGCGGGGTCGATGTATGCGATCGCGGCGGCGGTATTGCCAGCGCATCCGGGATTGGTCGACCATTTGATCGTGGTGCCCTTGGCGATGCTGACGGCGGTGTTGCCGCTGCCGGTGAATGGGCTGGGGGCGTTTGAGCTGGTGGTGGAGTTTTTGTACCAGCAGTTGTCTCCGGGGCTGCCGAAGGGATATGGGCTGATCGTGTCGCTGGCGTTTCGGTTGGTGAGCATCGCGGTGACGGGGCTGTGCGCCGCAGCGTTTGTCAAGGGGCGCAAGGACCTGGAGGAAGCGCTGCGGGAGACCGAGGAAGAGGCGGCGCGGCTGGAAGGACCACCGGGCAGGCAAGGGCCGCGGGTGGCGGCCGATGGAGAGGCGAGCGAAGCGGGGTTGTCGGCAGAGTCGTTGGCCGCTGGGGGGATACTGCCGGAGGGGGTGGCGGAGGCTATTTCCAGGCAAAGTCCCCAGCGTTGAGGCTGGGGAGATGGGTGACGCCCATCAGGCGCTTATCGACGGCGCGGGCGGCCTCGCGCCCTTCGTGAATCGCCCAGACGACTAGGGATTGGCCGCGGCGGAGATCGCCGGCGGCGAAGACGCCGTCCACGCTGGTGCGGTATTGCCCGTCGGTCTTGACGTTGCCGCGGGGGTCGAGCTCGAGGCCGAGATCGGCAATGGGACCGGATTTTTCCGGGCCGACGAAGCCCATTGCCAAGAGGACCAGTTGGCAGGGCCAGGTTTGCTCGGTGCCGGGGACTTCTTGCATGACGTGTCGGCCCTGGTCGTCCTTGGTCCACTCGACGCGAACGGTGACGAGGCTTTCGACGTGGCCATGTTTGTCGCCGCGGAATTCCTTGGTAAGGATGCTCCACTCGCGGCGGCAGCCTTCCTCGTGGGAGGTGCTGGTGCGCAGGATCACCGGCCAGAGGGGCCAGGGAGTGTTGGCTGGGCGCTCGCTGGCGCGGGGATAGTTGCCGACATTGGGGGGCTGGGGCAAAAGCTCGAATTGGGTGAGGCTTTTGCAGCCTTGGCGGTTGCTGGTGCCGTCGCAGTCGCTGCCGGTGTCTCCGCCGCCGATGACGATGACGTCCTTGCCCGTGGCGAAAATCTGCTTGGGAATTTCGTCTCCCTGGAGGCGGGCGTTCTGCTGGGGGAGAAACTCCATGGCAAAGTGGATGCCTTGAAGATCGCGGCCGGGGATGGGCAGATCGCGCCCGTGGGTCGCGCCGCCGCAAAGGAGGATGGCGTCGAAGTTGTCGCGCAGCTCCTGGGTGGGGAGATCGACGCCGACGTTGGCGTTGCAACGAAATTCGACCCCTTCCGCTCGCATCTGTTCGATGCGCCGCCAGACGCGAGCTTTTTCCAGTTTGAAATCGGGAATGCCGTACATGAGCAAGCCGCCGGGGCGGTCGGCGCGCTCGAAAACGACGACCTGGTGGCCGGCGCGGTTGAGCTGTTGGGCGGCGGCCAGGCCGGCAGGTCCGCTGCCGACGACGGCGACCCGTTTGCCGGTGCGGGTGAGGGGAGGCTCGGGGACGATCCAGCCTTCATCGAAGCCGCGATCGGCGATGGAGACTTCGATCTGCTTGATGGCGACCGGATCTTCGTTGATGCCGAGGACGCAGGCGGCCTCGCAGGGGGCGGGGCAGACGCGGCCGGTGAACTCGGGAAAGTTGTTGGTGGCGTGCAGCCGATCGAGGGCATCCTTCCACTGGTCGCGGTATACGAGGTCGTTGAAGTCGGGGATGATATTGCCCAGCGGGCAGCCGGTATGGCAGAAGGGAACGCCGCAATCCATGCAGCGGGCGCCTTGCTCGCGGAGCTCGTCGTTGGAGAGCACCGTGAGGAACTCGTTGTAATGGCGCAGCCGCTCGACCACCGGCTGTTTGCCGCTGACCTTGCGGGAATGCTTCATGAAGCCGCGCACATCGCCCATAAATAATCCTCGACCGTACCGGTGCCAAAACGCTGCGAATGGATGGGTTTGGAAGTCAACAACTGATCCGCCGGGGATCCAAAAACCGCGGCGGACGCACCGCGCGCCGGATCAGCGGCCGGCGGGCAGCAATTCGCCGGCCTGTTCGCCGGCGGCCCGTTTTTGTTGTTCGGCGAGGGCCCGCTTGTAGTCGACGGGCATGACCTTGACGAACTTTGCCGCGATTTCGTCGAAGCGGTCGAGGACGTCTTTTCCGCGAGTGCTGCCGGTGTATTCGACGTGCCGCGCGATCCTTGTGCGGAGGTAGCCGAGGTCGTCTTCGGTCGGCTCCTCCAGCTCGACCATTTCCTTGTTCACGAGGGGAGGAAAGGTCCCCTGCTCGTCGAGCACGTAGGCGATGCCGCCGCTCATGCCTGCCGCGAAGTTGCGGCCGGTTTCGCCGAGGACGATGGCGCGTCCGCCGGTCATGTATTCGCAGCCGTGATCGCCCACGCCCTCGACGACGGCGTGGGCCCCGCTATTGCGGACGCAGAAGCGTTCGCCGGCGATGCCGCGGACGAAGAGCTCGCCTCCGGTGGCGCCGTACAGGGCGACGTTGCCGCAGATGATGTTCTCCTCGGCGCGGAAGGTGGATTCGCGCGGGGGATAGACGATGATCCGGCCGCCGGAGAGGCCTTTGCCGCAGTAGTCGTTGACGTCGCCTTCGACGCGGACGGTGACGCCGTGGACGCCGAAGGCCATCAGGCTTTGGCCGGCGGAGCCGCGGAAGTTGAGTTGGACGGTGTCTTCCTTGTCGAAGCCGCGGGCGCCGTAGCGGCGGGTGACTTCGCTGGAGAGGATGGTGCCGACGGTGCGATTGAGATTGCGGATCGGCAGGTCGAGCGCGACGGGGGTTTGGTCATCGAGCGCCGGGCGGCAGGCGTCCAAGAGGGTGGTCACGTCGAGCGAGTTGTCGATGCCGTGATCCTGCGGCTCGCAGCAGTAGGTTTTGACGTATTCGGGAACCGTGGGGCGGTGGAGAATTTTGGAGAAATCCAGCCCCTTGGCCTTCCAGTGGTTGATCGCCTGGCGAGAGTCGAGGCGATCGACTCGGCCGACCATTTCGTTGATCGTGCGGAAACCGAGGGAGGCCATCAATTCGCGGACCCCTTCGGCGAGCAGGAAGAAGTAATTGACGACGTGTTCCGGCTTGCCGGCGAATTTCTTGCGTAGCTCGGGGTCCTGGGTAGCGATGCCGACGGGGCAGGTGTTGAGGTGGCACTTGCGCATCATGATGCAGCCGATGGTGACGAGCGCGCCGGTGGCCACGCCCCATTCCTCGGCCCCCAGCAAGGCGGCGATGACCACGTCCTTGGGAGTGCGGATCATGCCGTCGGTCTGGACGACGATCCGCCCGCGGAGGTCGTTCATCACCAGCACCTGGTGGGTCTCGGCGAGGCCGAGTTCCCAGGGGAGGCCGGCATGCTTGATGGAGGTCTGGGGGCTGGCGCCGGTGCCGCCATCGTGACCGCTGATGAGGACGACGTCGCTTTTTCCCTTGGCCACGCCTGCCGCGACGGTGCCGACGCCGACCTCGGCGACCAATTTGACGCTGATGCGGGCTTCGCGGTTGGCGTTTTTCAGGTCGTGGATGAGTTGGGCGAGATCCTCGATGGAGTAGATGTCGTGGTGGGGTGGGGGCGAGATGAGACCGACGCCGGGGGTGCTGTGGCGGATGCGAGCGATCTCGCGGTCGACCTTATGGCCGGGGAGTTGCCCCCCCTCTCCGGGCTTGGCCCCCTGGGCCATCTTGATTTGCAACTCGCGGGCACTGACGAGGTACTCGCTGGTGACGCCGAAGCGGCCGCTGGCCACTTGCTTGATGGCGCTATTGCGGCTGTCGCCGTTGGCGTCCGGGACGTAGCGGGCGGGATCCTCGCCCCCTTCGCCGGTGTTGCTGCGCCCGCCGATGCGGTTCATGGCGATGGCCAGCGTTTCGTGGGCTTCCTTGCTGATGGAGCCGTAGGACATGGCCCCGGTGGCGAAGCGTTTGACGATTTCCGCGGCGGATTCGACCTCGTCTATGGGAATCGGCCGAGCGGCGGGCTTGAGTTCTAACAGACCGCGGAGGGTGAGGAGCTGGCGTTCCTGGCGGTCGATCAGTTCGCAGAAGCGTTTGAACTCTTCGCGGCTGTTAATCTGGGTGGCGTGTTGGAGTTTGGCGACGACGTCGGGGTTGAGCAGATGGGCTTCCCCCTTGCGGCGCCAGACGTATTGGCCGCCGACGTCGAGATCGAGGACCTGCGGCAGCTCGACGCGGGGAAAGGCGTGTTCGTGGCGGCGGAGGGTTTCTTCGGCGATTTCTTCCAGCCCGATGCCGGAGATGCGGCTGGCGGTGTAAGTGAAGTACTCCTTGACGAAGTCGACATTGAGGCCGACGGCCTCGAAGATTTGCGCGCCGCGGTAGCTCTGCTGGGTGGAGATGCCCATCTTGCTCATGACTTTGAGCAGGCCCTTGGAGGCGGCTTTGAGGAAGTTCTTCTTGACCTTGGAGCAGTCGAAACCGGCGGGGAAGTATTTTTCGGCCAGCATGCGCTCGAGGGTGGCCAGGGCGAGATAGGGGTTTACGCCTCCGGCGCCGTAGCCGGTGAGCAGGGCGAAGTGCTGCACTTCGCGGGCCTCGCCGGTTTCGACGACCAGGCCGACGCGGGTGCGGCTGCCTTCGCGGACCAGATGGTTATGGACGTTGCTAGTGGCCAGCAGGGCGGGGATGGGCGCATGGTCACGATCGACGCCGCGGTCGGAGAGGATCAAGATTGTGACCCCCTCCTTAATGGCGGCGGAGGCTTCCTCGCGGAGTTCCAACAGGCGGCGGCGGAGTCCGGCGGCGCCTTCGGAACGCGGGAAGAGGATTTGCAGCGTGCGGCTGACCAGGCGGTCGCGGTTGAGGGCCTTGATCTTGCGCAGGTCGGCGTCGGTGAGAACGGGGGTCTCGAGTCGGAGCAAGCGGCATTGCTCGGGGGTTTCCTCCATCAGGTTCCCTTCGCTGCCAATGGTGGTGATCATCGAGGTGATGATCTCCTCGCGGATGGCATCGAGGGGGGGGTTCGTGACCTGGGCGAACAGTTGCTTGAAATAGTTGTAGAGCAACTGGGGGCGGTCGGAGAGGACGGCGAGGGGGGTGTCGTTGCCCATCGAGCCGACCGGCTCGGCGCCGTCGGTCGCCATGGGCGCCATGATGACTTTGAGATCTTCCAACGTGTAGCCGAAGGCCCGCTGCAGCGGGAGCAGCGGGTCGTGCCGGCGGTCGGCGGGAGGATGGCCGTTTGGCGATTTGCCGTTGGTGGGGGCGGGGCGGCTGGGCGCGTGGCCATTCAAATTGTGGGCGGCGATCGCGGAGGGGGACTCGGCGGGATCGGGAAGGTCTTGCAGCTTGACCTGGTTTTCGTCT
>JALHPA010000228.1 GCA_022842745.1 Pirellulales bacterium | reverse complement strand
GGGCAATCCCGACGGGGCCGACAAAACCGACGAGCAAAGCCCGGCCCACGGCAACAAAGATTCCGACACCCAAAGCGATTCGCAAGGGGATCGCAAAGGGGATGGCAAACAAGGGGGGGGACAGCAGAAGAATCAGCCAGGGAAAGGAACCGCCGGCCAGAATGAGGCCGCCGACGACGGAGCCGGCGCTTCGACCGAGCCCGGCCAAGGGGAGTCCGCCAACGAACCGGGGGACAAAACCGGCCGAGGCAAGTCAGGAAAATCCTCGGACCAGAAAGGCAATGGTTCCCGCCAGTCGCAGGGCAGCCCATCCGGTTCCGGCGACAAAGACGGCAGCCCCCCCTCTGGCAAGCAACCCAACGGTCAAAAGTCAGACGCTGCGGAGGGTGCTGCCGATCGGAAGGGGAGCGATCGGAAAACCGATCCAAAAGGCAATCCTGCGAACAGGGATTCCGCCGATCCGAAATCATCCCCGGCGCAGCAAGGCGAACCGCAAGACCGTGATTCAAAGTCCGGCCCGAACCAGGATCAAAAAAGCAAAAGCGAAGGCGATAAGTCTTCTCCTCCCGGCGACACGGCCAACGGAGCAAACTCCGGCGAGCCGCAACCCGGTCAACCGTCGCCCGTAACCGGCGAGCCGGTCGAGGCGAAGGAAGATCAGGCCAATCTCGAATACGCCAAAAAGGCCACCAACCTGGCACTGGATCACCTGCGCAATCAACTCCGAAAAGGTGAGCCGGACCAGAAACTATTGCAAAAACTCGGCAATAATTGGTCCAAGGAGGACTTGCAGCGTCTGGTCGAGCGGTGGGAAAAGATGGAGCGCGACGCGCAACTCCCCGGTCCCGAGGGGGCTGCCGGCAAGCGAAAACTCGATGACGCTCTCCAGAGCCTCGGTATCCGCCCCGACGTCACGCGGCGCGCCGCCACACGCCGAGCCGACGACGCCGCCCGCGGGCTTCGGGAATCGTCCCGCCTCACTCCGCCGCCGGAATACGCCGAGCAATTCCGCGCGTTCCAGCAAGGCACGGCACGTGGTCAGAAATAAGCGGTCAAAAAGGTTACTGGCGACCCATGATCCGCATTGGGGCATCGGCCCGCAGCCGCGCGGATCGCGAAAAAAGCGACCCTGTCGGCCGCATGCCGCGGCGCCTATGATCGGTGGACGGCGCAAAGCCGTCACTCAGCCTGCTTGAACTTTCGCACCGTGTGCGAGCATGCCAGGGCGTCGCCCGCCCCACCCCCTGATTGTCCCTGCCCCAGACTGATACGATCGCATGGATCTGCCCCGTTATCTCGTCCCCTTCCACCCCAAGCGCGTCCCCCACTGCTTTACCGATGTGTTGATCCTCGGAGGGGGGCTGGCCGGGCTGCGAGCAGCCATTGCGGTCGATCCTGCCCTCTCGGTCCTAGTGGTGACCAAGCAAGACATTCGCCAGTCGAACAGCCAATGGGCGCAAGGGGGGATCGCCAGCGTCCTCGATCCCGAGGACTGCTTTGAAGACCACATCGCCGACACCCTCCGCGTCGGCGGCAATCTCTGCGACCCGGAAGTGGTCGAAATGGTCGTTCGCGAGTCTCCCCGCCGCGTCCAGGAGCTGATCGAATGGGGCACGCGATTCGACCTCGAGGAGGGGGAACTGGCCCTCGGCCGGGAAGGGGGCCACAGCCACAACCGCATCGTTCACGCGCTAGGAGACGCCACCGGCAAGGAGGTGATGCGGGCGGTCATCGAACATTCCAGTACGCTTCCCAATCTCCAAACCTGGCAGAACACCTTCACCCTCGACCTGCTCACCTATGACGGCGTCTGTCGCGGCGCGCTGATTTGGAATCCGCAGCACGGCAAAACCCTGGTCTGGGCCAAGCAAACGATCCTTTGCACGGGTGGCGTGGGCCAAATCTACCGCGAAACCACCAATCCCGATGTCGCGACCGGCGACGGACTGGCCGTCGCCTATCGCGCCGGAGCAATCCTGCGCGATATGGAATTCATGCAATTCCACCCCACGGTCCTGTACATCGCCGGGAGCAGCCGCAGCCTGATCACGGAAGCCGTGCGCGGCGCTGGCGCCCGCCTGGTCGACCGCAATGGCTACCGATTCATGCCGGAATACGATTCGCGCGCGGAGCTGGCCCCGCGCGACGTTGTCAGCCGCGCGATCGTCAGCCGCATGGAAAAATCGCGGCATCCCAACGTCTACCTCGACATGAGTCATCTCGACGCCGACATGGTTCGCAGCCGCTTCCCAGGCATGCGCGCGATCTGCGAAAAATTCGGCCTGGATATCGCCCGCGACCCGATTCCCGTCCGCCCGGGCGCGCACTACATGATTGGCGGAGTGGCGGTCGATCTGGTCGGGCGGACGAACCTGCCCGGCTTATGGGCCGCCGGCGAAGTGACCTCCAGCGGACTGCACGGGGCGAACCGCCTGGCCTCCAACAGCCTGTTGGAAGCGTTGGTTTATGGGGCCTACACTGGCGAAGGCGCGTCGAAGGCGGCCCAAACCGACGACGAGTTTCGCGCGCTTCCGCTCGAAAACGAGCGGGTCGCCGACTCCACCGAGCTATTGGATTTGACGGATATTCGCAACTCGCTCAAAAGCCTGATGTGGCGGAGCGTCGGTGTTCGCCGTGCGAGCGATGCGTTGATCGAGGCCGCCGAGGACGTCGAAGGATGGTGCAAATACGTCCTCCCGCGCCAGTTCTATGACCCCCACGGCTGGGAGCTGCAAAACATGCTCGTCGTCGCCCGCTTGATGATTCGAGCCGCCCTGGTGCGGGAAGAAACGCGCGGGGTCCACGTCCGCACCGACTTCCCGGACACCAACGACGAGCGCTGGCGCAAACACATTTCGTTCGAGCAGTCCGTCGAACCGGTCATCGCATAAGGCTGTTCCACCAGGCGACGCTCTCGCCAGGGTTTCCCTCGCCGCGCGAACCGTTTCGCCCCGCCGCTGCGTATTGGAAGGGTCTGGACAGAGTGCGGCGTCGAACTGTAGATTTTGCACAGTCAACCGGGCTATCGATTCGGCGAAAGTGCTGGCGGTGCAAGGGGTTTCGACGCCATTCCGGCGTCGCCCCGGGGGCTCGAATGGGAGTTGCCACCGCTTAGGCATATTGGCCAGCCGCGGATCGGCGTCGATTTGCGAACAACATCACGTAACGGCTCATTAAATAAGGGGTTGCGATGAGTGAAACCGGCCATTCGGCAATGATCGAAGCCGACGGGCTTTCCAAATTCTATGGGGAATTCGCCGCCACTCGCGATGTGACGTTTCAAATCAAACGCGGCGAAGTCGTCGCCTTCTTGGGTCCCAACGGCGCCGGCAAGAGCACCACGATGAAGCTCTTGACCGGTTATTTGTCCCCTTCCCGCGGAATTGCCAAGATCGCCGGGCACAATATGGCCACCGATCGGCTGGCGGGCGCGACCCACTTGGGCTATCTGCCGGAAAATGGTCCCCTGTATCCAGATATGACCCCCCGCAGCCTGCTGGAATTCTTTGCTGATGCCCGCGGCCTGCCGTCCGGCCGCAAGTCGGAGCGGATCAAGGCGGTCGTCGAACAATGCGACTTGCGGAGCGTGATCGGCAAGCCGATTGGCAAGCTGTCGAAGGGGTACCGTCAGCGCGTGGGCATGGCGCAGGCGCTCCTGCACGAACCGGACGTGCTGATCCTCGACGAGCCGACCGCCGGGTTGGATCCCAACCAGATTCGGGAAGTGCGCGAGGCGATCCGCCGATTGGGAGAGAGTAAAACGATTTTGCTTTCGACGCACATCTTGCAGGAAGTCGAGGCCATCGCCGATCGCGTGCTGTTCATCAGCGAAGGGCGGTTGGTTTTCGACGGCACTCCCGCTGCGCTAGCCCGAGACGGCAAGACCTTGGACGAACGATTCTACGAACTGACCGGCGCCGCCTGACCGGCCATTGGCCCATTCGCCCGCCCAATGGGCGAATGGAAATCGCCTGGTTCGGATTCAAAGTTCGATCGCTGAAAAACACCCTCCACGCCCATGAATGCGAAAGTCTTTAACGCGATTTTCAGTCGCAACTTCATCAGCTATTTCAGCAGCCCCACGGGATACGTGTTCATCACGGTGTTCGTGCTGCTCAGTTCGTTCGCGGCATTTTGGCCCGATGAATTTTGGAACGCCAATCTGGCGAACCTGGACCAGTTGAACATCTACATGCCGGCGATCCTGTTGATCTTTATCCCGGCGATCACGATGAGCATCTGGGCCGAGGAGCGCCGCCAGGGAACGGACGAGCTTTTGCTCACCATCCCGGCCACCGATCTGGATGTCGTTCTGGGCAAATTCGCCGCGGCGCTGGCGATCTATACCGTCGCTCTGTTGTTCTCGCTCGTGACCAATGCAATCGTGCTGTTCAGTCTCGGTTGGCCCGATTTGGGGCTGCTGTTCTCCACGTACCTGGGCTACTGGATGATGGGCATGGCAATGCTGGCGGTCGGCATGGTCGCCTCGTTCCTCACCAGCAATCTGACCGTGGCGTTCATCCTAGGCGCCCTGTTCAACGCGCCGTTCGTGGGCGCGCAGTTCGCCAGCTCCTTTGCCACCAGTTCGGAGTTCGTCGCCTTCGTCAAGGAGTGGAGTTTTCTGGGGCAATTCCGCGACTTCGGCCGCGGCGTGCTAAGCCTCTCCAGCACGGCTTATTTCATCTCGATTGCCGCCGTCATGCTCTACGTTTGCATGGTCCTCATCGGCCGCCGCCATTGGGCGGGCGGCCCGGCCGGCAACAATCTGTTCACCCACTACCTGGTCCGATCTCTGTCCGCGTTCGCCATGGCCCTGGGCTTCAACATGGCCATCCGCCATGTACCGGCGCACTATGACGTCACCCAGGAACGCATCAGCACCCTCTCGCCGCAGACGCGCGAAGTCCTCGCCGATTTGGATCCCAAGCGGCCGGTCAAAGTGGATGCCTACATCAGCCCGATCGTTCCTGATGAATACGTTGAGACGCAGCTCAATCTCCGCTCGTTCCTGCGCGAGTTTGAGCGGCTCGGCAATGGCAAGATCAAGGTCGCAATCCACGAGGTGGAGCCAGGCACCGAGGAGGCGGTCAACGCGGAAACCACTTACGGCATCAAGCCCCGCAGCGTTCTCGGCAAGGAGCGCGGGGTGTATCGGCAGCAGCCGCTGTTTCTCGGGGTCGCCTTCCGCAGCGGATTGGAAAAGGTCGTCGTGCCGTTCCTGGAAAGCTATCAGGCGGTCGAATACGAATTGGCCCGCAGCGTCCGCACCGTCAATCAGACCAAGCGGAAGAAAATCGGCTTGTTGTTCGGCACCTTGCGGGACGACGGCCAGGAATCGCTGAATGAAGAGGGGGAAGACGCCGCCCCCCCCGGCATGCAGCGAATGGTCGACGAGCTGAAGCGGCAGTACGAAGTCGTCGTCATTAAACGGCCCAATCAAATCGAGCAGGATTTCAGCGTTTTAGTCGCGGTGCAGCCCTCGATGCTGGAGCCGCGGGTCGCCGAGCAGCTTCGCAACGTGATCGCCAGCGGCCGGAAGACCGTGATTTTTGAGGATCCCTATCCTCAATGGTTCGCCAACATCCAGGCCACGAGCGCTCCCAAAATGAACTGGCGGATCGACGATTGGAAGAGCAAGAACAGTCCCCAGGAATGGCAGGATATGCGGGCCAACTTCGCTCCCGAGTCCTCGATCAACCAAATCTGGGAGCTGGCGGGAATCGACCTCAAACGCAAACGGAGCGCGTTCGACCTCGGGGGGAGCGGCCGCAACGAACCTGCCATCATCTGGCA
>JALHPA010000227.1 GCA_022842745.1 Pirellulales bacterium | reverse complement strand
AGGTTTCCTTGGCATGACCCCGGGCGGACAATTCAGCTTGCCCTGTCTCCGTCGTCCCTGCAATTCGCAATGTCGGCGGACGAGAATTCATGTCCGATGGCGAACAGCCGACCGGAACGAGCGTAGCAAACAGGGTTAGCCACGCGCATAAACGATGCACAAGGTCCACGATGCTGCGTTTTGTCATCAGAAAGACTCGGCCTGGCGGCAAAAGTGTCGGCCCACGACAGAAAAGCTTGCCTCCTTTACCTGAACCGCCGGTCAGTCACAAGCGGAGTTTCATTCGCACGGACGCGCCAACGCCCCCGCATCCTGGACCCACGCCTCCTCCGTGGAGTTAGCGTGCGCAGACCGCCCAAGAATTGGCGGCATGGAAGCCAGCCATGAACGAGCAATGCCCAGAACGGGCCTAAATTGCCCCCATTCGTCACCTTTTCGCGCCGCAGAGGAGATTTTTGCTGGCGTGGACCGCTCCTGGACCGTTTTTGGCGGCCCCCGGTGATAGAGTTGCTTTGACGGCAATGGGCTTGGGGAAGGGCCTCCCTGCCGGGCGTTGGTTAGGTCGATTTTAGCGGCTGTAGAGGCCGTTAAGTCGCCCATCCGGTGAGACCGGCCGCATCGCCCCAGGGAAGCCAGCAAACCTGCTTTGGCCGCCGTTCGGTACGCAGTTCGGACTGCGGCCATGACCTAAGTTAGGGTATCGGATCGTGAGCCGGATGGTTCGCATGGGATTGACAGCACGAAGCGGAACCTCGAGACCTGAGATCGCCGATGGGCTTCTTAAAACGGTTTTTTCGCAATGTTTTCCGCGACGGTGTGCCGGCTCGGACGACGAGTAGCTTTGACGAATTGGACGAAGAGTCGCTCGAAGCCCATCTCAATGTCGTTCGGTACGGCAGCTTTACCCTGACGGACGCGGTTCGACCGTCGTACGACTTGCAGGTGGTGCCTTCGCAGGGATACCGCCACGACTGCTATCACGATGAATCCACGAAGACTCGCGTGCCGGTAGTGATGGCGGCGGCTTCGATCGAGGATCTGTTCGAGACCTTTCTGGATCTGCTCGATCCGCTCGGCTCGGAGGTCGACGTGGTGCTGGAAACCAGCCACAATCGCGAGAGCCGCGGCCACGTCGACTTGTACCGCGAAATGATCGACCTGCCCGTGCTTAAGAGCATGCTCTACGACTTTGAGGAGCTGCTGCTCAACGACGGCTGCACCGGGATCGCGGTCCTGAACCCCAATATCCCGCTCGAAGTCCAGTTCGACGAACACAAGCTGCTGATCGCTTACGGCCACGATCTCAGTCCGTTCGAGCAGGTGCTTCGCGAGCGCGGAATCGAGCGCAACGACTCTTTGAAATTCATCACCGAAGCGGAACACGTCCATTCCTCCAGCGATCACTTCGCTCGCCGTTTCGAGGAACTGACTACGCGTTTAGGAATGGATGGTGGCTACCATTAGAAGGGCAGCGCCGTTAATGGGCGGAAATCATTGATGGGCGGCGTCACTGATGGGCGGCGATAGGGGCGCGGCAAGTAGCCCGCCATTTCCCCGACCTAGGGTTGTTTCTCCGTACCGACTTTGACGATGGCCTCGGCGAACGCCTTACCGATCGGGGCCATGATCTTGGCCGCGCCCAGGTAATGGTATCCCCCGTTGGAAACGCCCTCCCTCAGACGCTTCACTTCCGCCGGCGTGAACTTCGCAGCAATGGCCGCCTTGCGGGCCTCGTCTTGGGCCGCCTTGCTCGGCTTGGGATCCTGATTGAATTCCCGATGGAGCTGGTCGTTCAACTGCTCCATGCGCTGATCCAGGGCTTCGAGTTCGTCGTCCCAGTACGGCGCCGTCGGCACGGCCACGACATTCCCCTTGAACTCGGGAAGTCTCGTCACGGCAACCTGCGCATCGCGGAAGTGCTTCTGGGGGGCGTTCTGTCCTTCCTTTTCACCGCCGATACCCATGACGCCGATCACGAACGGCAACTTTGGGGCCGACAGATCTTTGCGAACATCCCGAATGAAGTGAGCCAGCAGTTCCGTGTATAGGTCGTACCCCCCCGGCTTCATCTGTTGATCGTAGGTCCAGCCCGAGACCAGATCGTTAAAGCCCTGGAACCAGACAAACCCGGCGAGTTCGTAGCCTTGTTTCTCGTCGTAGTCCGGCGCCACTCGCTTGATGTCCTTGAGGACCTTGCGAACGTGCTCGACCATGTGCCGGTAGAACACGCCGGTCTCCTTGATCTTGTCAGCCTTGATCTTCTCCAGATCGTCGCCCCGCTGCTTGCACTGGGCCAATTCGTAGTCGCTCCACGCGTAAGCCCCGGCGCTTGGGGGCCGGAAATCCGTATGCAGACTTCGGCCGCCCCAAGAGGTCTTGATGATCAACACCGGCTCGCCCAGCGTTCTCTCCAAGTGGAGGCCGAACGTAAACTCCGGCCCAATGCGTTCTCCCTCGAAGCCGAACGCGCCGTATCCAGCGGTCAGCTTCCCCACCTGCTCGCCCAAGTCGGAGTAGGCATCGCCCAGGCAGCCGACCGACGAAATCCAGACCTTCTCACACACCCGTGGTTTGCCGTCCGGCGTGCGCATCACCTTGAGCAGCGGGGCCGTCTTCGGGTCGTCAGCCAGGGAGTCGAACGTCGAAATGCTCGCATGCCCTTGCATGTTGGACTGTCCGGCCAGGATGAACACCTTGATCGGCTTCCCCTCGGCGAGTCGCGAGGCGGAAGTCAGCAACAAGGCAACCAGCACTGCGATCGGGAGACGGGCCATGAACACCTCTTCTAAAGAAGACGAAAACCAATACCGAATGATAGCGTCAAAGCGAATGGAAAACGACTCTCTCGTCAGCCGATTCGCCCTCCGGCCGACGACGAGATTCTCCGACCGGCCCCTCAGGGCCAAGACGACTCAGACGCCCGCGTCCGCTCCTCATTTTCGCAGCGGTCGAGAAGCAGAAGCGTCAAGATAAAGACAAGCAAATTGGACCGGTTGTCCCCGCCGGCTTGCGGCCGGTCAACCCGCCGTTTGACGGACACGGATGGGCGGGTTTATTTGAGGGTCGCTTTGCGGTATCTTTAGGCATGGTACGCTGCACCTGTGGGACTCCAAGGTGGAAGCAAGCGAACGCGCCCACAAAGATAACGTCCCGCAAGTCCTTACAAATAAAGACTTGAGGCTGTAGCTCAGTCGGTAGAGCAACGGACTTTTAATCCGTAGGTCTTGGGTTCGAGCCCCAACAGCCTCAATCGCGAAAAAGCCCGTAATTCCCGAGCAAAACGAGGGAAACGGGCTTTTTTCATGCGCCGACCACACCCCCCGGATGGGTTGAACCTGGTCGGTTATTCATCGTGCGCGCGCAATGTGATACAAGTTTGTTCGCGCGGGGAGGGGCACTCGTGGCACGCACGTTGCCGCGAATGGCGCGCGCGCCGGGCGCCTGAGTCTTGCGCAGCATAACCCAGGTCTAGCTCAGCCCCACCCCGCTCATTGCCCCCCCACCACCCCAGCTACCTCTCCCGTGCCAATACCGCACATCGATCTCGCGCCCAATTCAAACGCGCAGCACACAAACGCCTCCCCGCCCTTTCAACCTACCCCTGCACATAACCCCAAACCACCGTCGTTTTTGTTTACAAGTCAGCGTGACGACGCTATACTCCTCGCACGGCTGCAATGGGCAATCTCTTCGTCGCCAGGACTCCTCGTTCGCACGCAAGATCTTCAATGATTCGAAGCGTGAATTGATCGCGGTCCTACCGATTGCTGGACCGACTCACGCGGCCAACTGGCGATACCTCGGCAATTCGTCACCGCACGCTCGGCCTCTGCCCGGCGAGTTTTCAACATCGTGAGGGACATCGTGGTACGATCCATCAAAAAGCTCTCCCTTCTCGCCGTCGCGGCCCTCTCTCTGGTAACGTCCGGCGGCGCCCTGGCCTTCGCCGACGAAGACATCGGCAAGATCAATCCCGAGGCGGCGGCCAGGTCCTTCCCCAAGCGCGGTTTCTCCCCGTACGCCGGCCGTAATTACCCCACTCGGGTTTACTGGGGCGATGAACACGTCCACACCGGCTGGTCGGCCGACGCCGGCGCCTTCGGCTGCACGCTCGGACCGGAAGAGGCATTCCGCTTCGCGCGCGGCGAACAAGTCAAGTCCGCGCTCGGCGAACCCGCCAAACTCAGCCGTCCCCTCGACTGGATGGCCCTCACCGACCATTCCGACGGCGCAGGCACAATCTTCGAAATCCGCGACGGCAACCCTGCACTCCTGGCCAACCCCTTGATCAAACGCTGGCACGACATGATGGCCGAAGGCCAAGGCGTCGCCGCCGCCATGGAAATTATCAAGGCCCAATCGAGGTTGTAAAAGGTGTCAGGAACCGTTTTCTGATCTGCTTGTGACATGCTCAACCGCTGGACCCGGCGGGAACTCGATCCCGACGGGGCGTTGGGGAACACGACGGTGGTGGTGGACGACTTCATGCACGACGCGGAGGAGAAGATCGTGCATACCTCAAGCGCGGTGGCTGCCCGCACGCATGTGTACCTGCATGGCCCGTTGCAGGACCAGGTGCTGTTTGACGAGACCGACGTTTTACGGATCACCTTGGGGGACCACCTCAACAGCGTTCGGGACGTGGTCGGCTACAGCGGGGGCTCCTGGACCATCGTCAACCACGTGGTCTACGATGCGTTCGGGGCGCGGAAGAGCGAGACGAATTCCGTCATCGAGGTGTTCTACGGCTACACCGGCCGGCCCTACGACGAGGACACGGGGCTCCAGAACAACCTTAACCGGTGGTACTCGGCCGATACGGGCCAGTGGATGAGCCAGGACCCGATCGGGTTTGAGGGAGGAGATGCAAATCTGGTGCGGTATGTAGGGAATGGGCCGGTTCAACATTCTGATCCTAATGGATTGCAATGGGGACTTGCGCCAGTGCTAACTGGACCACCATACAACATACCATTTACATCCCGGCTTTATACCGAGCAAAGTGCACGACGAATTCTAGAAGATGCCATCTACAATCTGAGCGAGCTACACTACACCTTCTCAGCAACACTTCTTAGCCTTTTCCTTGAGAAGAAGGGAGGAAGCACCGTTCTCGACCTTTCTAAATTCTCGCACAAAATCGCTAACGACGATGACTACGCAGCGAGCCTGAGGAGGTTCGTCGAAAGCGAGTTCCACGATTCGCGCAAACGCAACAAGAAGAGCGTTAAGTGGACTTACCGATCGCGTGACCCTGAGAAGGAAGACCCCGCATTCGCTACCTCTCATTATTCAGCCATTGGTGCATTTGCATGGAGTGGGGGCAGCGATCTTATGTGGGCGCTCGGTGACGGACACTACGGCTGGGAAGGACAAGCAACCCTCACCATACTAACCGCTCGCAAGTGTACTGTTTTAGTCTTTGAAGCTCCGCGCATGAAGCAGTACGACGTATTTGACTTTTTTAGCTCGCTGATTAGGGAAGAGTTTCCATCGTATCGTGCTGGTGTACAATTAGAAAAGAGATATGGCTATCCTAAAGTACTTCACAAGGAAATCTGGTCGGAGAAGCGGACGTACCTTTACTCATTTCTATTCCCGCAATTGATGGAAATTGGACGGGACATTGATGCGAATGATGCGTTGCGTTACTTCGATGATTGAGTTCTAGTAACTCACTATACAATCAGCAACCACCGGCATAGCCGGTGGTATGAGGAAGGCCCCTAAAAGGGGCCGTTACTGGTGGTTGTTTTACGGTTCTCCAAAAAGTCCGCGTTCTTGGTCACGCTCGTCTTGTTCCTG
>JALHPA010000226.1 GCA_022842745.1 Pirellulales bacterium | reverse complement strand
GGGCGGTCCTGGGTAAAGGCCCGGTAGGTGGGGGGGATGTCGGAGGAGAGGGGGAGGTCGGCGGCGACCTGTCCGGGGCGCTGTTTGTCGCTCAAATAGCCGGGATAGATGAGGAGAGCAAAATTGGGGCGGCAATCGAGCTTGTCGGCGTCGTCGAGCGGGTCGTAGGAGCGCTTGTCGGCGTGCGTACAGAGGGACGCCGAGAGGTGAGCGCCGGCGGAGAATCCGAGGACGCCGATTTTGGACGGATCGATTTTCCATTCGGCCGCATGCTGGCGGATGAGGCCCACGGCGCGCTGGGCGTCTTGCAGAGCGGCGGCGTGCTTTTCCCGCCCGGTCCGCTTGGGAACGCGGTACTTGAGCAGAACAGCAGTAACGCCCTGGGAGTTGAGCCACTTGCAGACTTCTGTTCCCTCGAGGTCCAGGGCGAGAATGTGGTAGCCGCCGCCTGGGCAGACGAGGACGGCGGCGCCGGTGGCCTTGTCCGGGGGGGCGGGGTAGACGGCGATTGTGGGGCGGGAGACATTGCCGAGGCGGATCACCGGCTTTCCGGCGATTTTTTGGTCGGTGGGCTTGGTGCTGTCGCGTTCCGGCTCGGCGAGGGGCTGGTCGTCGGGGGCGTCGCCAGGCCAAAGCGCGATTTCGGCGGGCGATTCTTCGCCGTGAAGGGAGTGGGGCGCGGCGAAGGACGAGAAGAACGCCAGCAAAAGCAGTGGGATCGAAATTCGGGCCATCGAGGCGCTCCGGGATTTTGTTGCCGAGCCGCGGACGACGAGCGGACGAGCGGCGGAAAGCGAAATGGGGAATGTGCTTCCCAGTTTAGCTGGTCGGCGCGACGGCTCAACGGCTGGCGCGGCTGGGAGGGGTTGGAATTGCGGCAATCAGGAAGTGCAGGACCGGGGGGGGACTCAGGCGCGGGATTTCCAGCCGGCTGCTTCTTCGCCGTCGAGGCGGAGGGTGAGGCACTTGGCGCTGCCACCGGCCTTCACGAATTCGGAGAGGGGGGTGGAACGCGGGGTAAAGCCGGCGGCGGAGAGAGCGGCGTGTAGCCGAGGGCAGCCGGTGTTCGTGACCACGGTGCGGCCGACGACGACGGCGTTGCAGGCGAAGCTGCGAGCCTCCTGATCCTCGACGGGAATCAACGTGCCGATGTGAGCGGCGAGGGCCGCGCGGCCGTAGTCGTCGAACGCGGCAGGGTAGTAGATGGCAACGCCGGGGGCGAGCGGGCAGAAGCAGGTATCCAAGTGGTAGTAGTAGGGGTCGACGAGTTCCACGGGAATGACGCGGCAGCCGAGCAGGCGGCCGATTCCCTGATGGCCGAGGGCGTGGCTGCGGATGCGATAGCCGGCGAACAGGGTGTCGCCGCAGAAGAGGGCGTCTCCCGCGCCTTCGAAGTGCAAATCCTCGGGGACGCGCTCGATTTTGAAGCCGTCGGCGGTCAACCAGGCTTCATCGTAGGGGATTTCACCTTGGCGTTCCGGGTGGCGGAAATTGGCGAGGACGGCGGTGCGACGATAGATGAGAGCGGCATTGGCGGTGAAGACCAGGTCGGGCAGGCCCTTCGCGGGGGGAAGCAGCGCGATCTCGGCGCTTGCCAGTCGCAAGTGTGCATGGAGGCCGTTCCATTGCTCGCGGGCGAGGTCCGGATCGCTCTGCCGCTGGCGGCTCATCCAGGGATTGATCTCGTACTCAATCCCGTAGAATTCCGGGGGGCACATCAGGATGCGCGCCATGGTACGCGAAAACTCCGAGCGGATGATTGTTCGAGGAGGGTCGCCGGTCGCCCGTGATGCCGGCGAAATGTCCCCTGCGTCCCTTTTTTTGCGGCGGCTCCGTTTAAGTGTAACGCACGCCGCGGAACTCCGGTTCGAAGAACGGGGGGAGCAGGCCATCGACGCGGAGCAGGCCGGCACGGGTTAAAGCGACCTCGTCGCCGTCGATTTCGAGCAACCCCTCGTGCGCGTGTTCGGCGAAGACATCGGACCATTCGTCGAGAATCTCGACGTGGAACTTGACGCGGAAGTAACCGGCGTCGAGCCGGCCGGTTTTGAGTTGGAGGATCATTTCTCGAATGAGTTTTTGGCGGTCGGTCAGCCGCAAGCCGCGGGCGAGGGGCAATTCGCCGTTCGCCAGAGCGCCCGTGTAGCCGGCCCAGTCGGCTTGATTCTGGTAGTGGACGCCGGAGACGTGGCCGAAGCTGGCCACGCCGGTCGCCAAGAGGTCGCTGCCGCGCCAGAGGTTGTCGCGGTAGCTGAACTGGACGCGGCCGTTGTCCTTGACGGCGGTGTAGGCGCTGCTGATTTTGTAGCCGGCGGCGAGGAATTCATCGAAGGCGTAATCGACCCAGGCCCGCTTGGTGGGCCAATCGGCCACGGGGGATTCGATTTTTTGGCCGAGGATGTCGCGCGAATAGACCGTGTTGAACGGCAGCTCCATCTGGTAGATCGTGATGCTGTCCGGAGACATGGCAATCGATTTGCGGATATTTTCCCGCCAGTTGTCCCAGGTTTCTCCGACCATGCCGGCGATCAGGTCGATATTGGTATTCGGGAATGCCGCAGCCTGAATCCAACTCCAGGCTTTGCCGACTTCGGGCGAGAGATGTGCACGACCGTTTTCCTCGAGGACGGAGTCGCTGAAGTTTTCGACGCCGAGGCTGATGCGGGTGACGCCGAGTTCGCGCAGGGTGTGGACCTTCGGTTCGCTCAGGGTGCCGGGTTCGCATTCGAAGGTGACTTCCTCGGCGTCGTTCCAGTCGATGTTGGCGCGGAGCCGATCGACGAGCGAGGTGAGCTGTTTGGCGCTGAGAAACGAGGGGGTGCCGCCGCCGAAATAGACGAACTTGAACGGGCGGCCTCCCATGATCGGCAGGCGACTGACCAGCTCGATTTCGCGGGCCAGGGCGGAGACGTATTCTTCCACCTCGTGGGAGTTTTTGTCGGTGTACACGCGAAAATAGCAGAATTTGCAGCGCTTGCGGCAGAAGGGGATATGCAGATACAGCCCGAGCGGGGTCGGAGCGCCGGTGTCCCAGGCATTCTGCGGCGGAGAGTCGAGCGCGCGGCGGACGTCGCCCAACCCTTCCGGCGTCCACTGGGAGAACGGAGGATAGTTGGAGATGAAATAGCTGCCGACTTCGGTTTTGGTGGCCTCAGTGGTCATGCTGCTCCTCGGTACTGCGTTTCTGTGGCCGTCAGGACGGGCGTGTTTTATTCTACCCTAACTGCGCATCGCGGAACGTGCAGGGTCGAGGCCGCGGAGAGGCTGGCACTGTCTTAACTCCGTCGGCTTCGCGCCCGCGGACGTTTACTTCTTCGCGCCGAAGCAATACACGACGCCGTCTTCGCTGGCGATCACCAAGCGGCCGTCGGCGATGGCGGGGCTGCTGATGAAGCCGCCGCCAGCCTCGTATAACCAGGCCTTGCCGCCGTCCTTCAAATTGAGGCCGTGGATGCGTCCATCTCCGGAACCAAAAAAAACACGCTCTCCGTCGATGACGGGGGAGCTGTCGATGCGTCCGCGAGTGGCCACCCACCAGAGGATCTCGCCGGTGTCGGCCTGGGCGGCGCGGACGTGTTTATCCCGGCTGGTGAAGATGACGAGGTTGCCGCGGACGGCGGGCGAGGAATTGATCGGCAGGCCGCGGGCTTTGTCTTGCCATTGCCAGTCGACTTTCGATTGCTTCCAGTTGACGCCCAATAGCGATCCTTGCTGAGTGCCGACGAAGGCCATGTCTCCCAGGACGGCGGGAGTCGACTTCGTGGGGGATTCGATCGGAGCGGCGGAAACCGACTCTCCTTTTTCCAGATCGATGACGTGCAACTTGGCATCGCAGCCGGCGATGAATGCGCGGTCCCCGAGGACCGTCGGCGAACACTGGATCTGGTCTTCGATGGCGAACTTCCAGGCCAGTGCGCCGCTAACCGCGTCGGCGCAGTAGAGGTTGGAGTCTTGGGAGCCGAAGAGGACGCGGTCCCGGTGGAAATTGGGGGAAGAATTGATTTCCGCCCCGGTTTTGTGTTGCCATTTTTCGCGGCCGTCGGCGACCTGTAAGGCATGGAAGACGCCATCCACGTCGCCGACAAAGATCAGCCCATCGCGGGCCGCGGCGGCCGCGTTGAATCCGGCTTCCTGCTTGATCTTCCATTTCTCCTGGCCGGTGGCGAGATCGAGGGCATAGAACCCGCCGTCGAGGTCGCCGATGTAGACCACGCCGCCGGCAATGATGGGAGTCGCCTCGAAGGCGCCCTTGGGCACCGAGTATTTCCAGAGCAACTCTGGCGCAGCCGGAAGCTGAGTACGGGAGACGCCGGTGGCCGCGGGGTCGCCGCGGAAGAGAGGCCATTCGCGGCCGCTCGGTTGCGGATTCGCGGCGGGGACGATCCAGGCCAGACCTAAGAGAGCGATTAACAGTCGCATGGGACGCTCGTCACTTCGAGGAGGGTTGTCAATCTGGACTGGTGAGGGAACTAGACGTGCAATGAACGCAGGACATTCTCACAGGGCCGGCTTCACAGGGCCGCTTCGTACAACTGGAGCATTTCCGCTTCGCCCACGTGGCGGGGATTGTGTTTTCCGGTCCATTGGGTGGCTGCTTCGGCGGCCAGGGTGGGGAGTTGGGCCTGTTCGACGCCGCAATCGGCGAGCCGCAAAGGGAGCTTTGCGCGATCGACCAACCCGGCGACAAAGTCCGCGACCCCGGCTGCGCCTGTTTGCGGAGGCGGAAAGCCGTTGATTCCGCCCGTACACTCGAGCAAGTCCAGGTACCATTGATTATACGCTTCGCCGTTGAAACGGATTACGTGCGGGAGCATCATGCCGATGGCCTGGCCGTGGGCGATGCCATAGTGGGCAGTGAGGGGATTGGCCAGCGCGTGGCAGGCGCCGAGCATCGAGTTTTCGATCGCCAGGCCAGCGAAACAGGCTCCCAACTGCATACCGCCACGGGCATCCAGGTCGTCGGGAGTTTCGAGCACATGAGCGAAATTGCCCCCCAGCAGCAACCAGGCTTCGCGGCTGAAGGCCATGGAGGCTGGGTTGCGGGTTTTGGTTACGTAGCTTTCCAGGGCATGGGCGATGGCATCGATGCCAGTCAGGGCCGTGACTCGCTGGGGCTGGGTGACGGTCAGGGCGGGGTCGAGGAGGGCCACGCGAAAGCTGGCCTTTTTGTCGCCACAGGCCATTTTGACGTGGGTCCGGCTGTCGCTGATGAGGGCGAACGATTGGGCCTCGCTGCCGGTGCCGGCCGTGGTGGGGACGGCAATCATCGGCAACATGGGCTGGGTGGCCTTGTTGATGCCCCAATAGTCCTTGATCTTGCCGCCGTTGCTGTACAAGAAGTTGATACCCTTGGCGCAGTCCATCGACGAACCGCCGCCGAGGCCGACGAGCAACTCGGGGTCGTAGCGTTTGGCCACGGCCAGGCCGGCGTCGACATTGTCGGTGGAGGGATTTTCGGCCACGGCGTCGAACAGATGGGTTTCGATCCCGGATTTGCGGAGGGAATCGATGCCGCGCTGGGCATGGCCGGCGGCAACGATGCCGGGGTCGCTCACGACCAACGCGCGGCGAGCGCCCAATTCGCCCGCCAACGCTCCCAACTGGTCGATTCGGCCGGGGCCGAACACGATCCGGGTGCGGGGGTGGAAGTCGAACGGGGACATGGGGCGGATCCGGGGACGTGTGCCGAGCGCGAAAGAGGATTTGTGGAGGGAGACGTCGCCGGTCCAGACGATATGGGGATGGAAGGGCCGTCAGGCGAACCGTGGGCGATCAACGGCAGGAACTCGGACGCAATTTACACCGACGGCAGTTACACC
>JALHPA010000225.1 GCA_022842745.1 Pirellulales bacterium | reverse complement strand
CAGCGCCATCTGGGAAATGGCTGCCTGCGAAAGCGCCATCGTGGCCCCCGCCGTCAATCCTTGCCCCACAAATGTTCGACGATCGATCCCGCTTTCCGCACTCATGGTGGACGCTCCCAATATTCTCTCAGTTCGTAAACAATTGCTTATCCTTCCAACCCTCTCCCGAGCTTGTCCAGTCTAACTCCCCCGCCAGCCTACGCAAATCGCGCCCCGCATCGCCACAGGCCGTCTCTCGATCGCTCCGATTGGCTCGGCTCAGTTCTTTCTCGCTAACCAGTCTGCCGAGATCTCCAAAAATCCTCTAGATCCGGCGGCGGCGTCGGAACCGTCTCGCCGGCACGTCAGTCGAATATAATGTCCCGCCCCTTCGTCCAATCTCGTTCGACCGATCATGAATATCAAACCCATTGCTCTCGTCACGGGCGCCGGAAAACAACGCGTCGGCTGGCACGTCGCCCAGGCACTGGCCGATCGCGGCTATTCGCTCGTCATCCACTACCGCACTTCCGCCGCGGAAGCCCAGGTTACCGTCGACGAATTCCACCGCCGGGGAATCGACGCGGCCGCGTTCCAGGCCGACCTGACCGACGAATCGGCCGTCCGCGCCCTGATCGACCAGATTCAACAGCGTTTCGGCCGCCTGGATGTTCTCGTCCATTGCGCAGCCGCCTGGAAGAGCAAGCGGCTGGAAGACGTGCGCGCTCAGGATGTCCGGTGGTACCTCGAGACGAACACCCTCAGTACCTTTCTCTGCTGCCAATGGGCGGGCCTGGCAATGGTCCAACAGCCAGAGGGGGGCTCGATCGTCACGATCGGCGATTGGGCCACCGAACGCCCGTATCTGAATTACTCGGCGTATTTCCCCTCCAAGGGCGCCATCCCCGCGCTCACCCGGTCCCTGGCCGTCGAACTCGGCACGCGCAACCCTGCCGTGCGAGTAAACTGCATCCTGCCTGGTCCGGTCCTCTTGCCCCCCGATTTGCCCGCCGCCGAACGAGCCCAAGCGATCCAGGCCACCTTGGTCAAACGCGAAGGCAGCCCCCGAAATATCGCGCAAGCCGTCCTGCACTTCGTGGACAACGACTTCATCACGGGAGTTTGCCTGCCCGTCGATGGCGGACGGACGATCTACGCCATCGACAGTGAATGAGGGAGGTTGACGGGTCAAGGGTGAAGGTTGGCGGCCGGGGGTTGTCGCTGCTCATCGCCACAGCAACGAACGGAATGCGGGGGCGAGGGCTGTGGCGTGGGATTATCTGGGAATTTGGGATCAATTTGGGGCCCTGCGGGTATATATAGGTTGAAGGTTCCGCCGCGTTGCCGTGGTTGGCAGCGCGGAGGACGGCAAATACTCGCTGGTGGCGTTTGCTCGGTGATCCCGCACTCGATCGACTTTCGGATTTCGCGCTGCTGGCGCGGTTTGTGGAAGTGCGCGACGAGGTGGCGTTTCAAGCCTTGATCGACCGCCATGGACCGATGGTGTTGGGGGTCGCCCGGCGGATGCTGCCGGTGCGCCAGGATGCCGAGGACGCATTCCAGGCGGTGTTCATGGCGCTTTCCGCCCAGGCCCGGTCAGTGCGCCGCGTTCGGCATTCGCTCGGGGCCTGGTTGCACCATGTGGCGGTGAGGGTCTGTTGCAACGTGTTGCGAGGAGATCGGAGGCGACGGCGAATGCTGGAATCGTTGGCCAGCCAGCCGCAGGGATCGAGCGGCGATGGAACGCACGATTTGAGAATTGTGCTGGACGAGGAACTGGCGGCACTAGGGCTGCAGTACCGCGAAGTGCTGGTGCTGTGCGACCTGGAAGGACGAACGCGGGCGGAGGCCGCACGGACGCTCTCGGTATCGCCCGGGACGGTGGCCAGCCGGCTCAACCGTGGACGAAAGACGCTCCGCGAGCGGCTTGTAAGGCGCGGGGTCACATTGGGTGTAGGGAGCGTGGCGGCGGCCGCTGCCAGGTGGGGCGAAGCGGCGCCAACCGTGCCCGCCGAGTTGGCGCAGCAGACGGTCCGCGAGGCGCAGTTATTTTTGACAGGCATGAAGGGCAGCACCGTACAGGCAACCAAAGCAAGTCTTTTGGCACAAGGAGTGATTCACACCATGTTTCTCAGCAAGCTCAGTACGACGGTAGGAGTAGTGGCTCTGGCGGCGGTGTTGGTGTTGGGAGTCGTACCAATGTCTGGTGGTCTCGGCTGGCTTTCGAGTTCGAGGGCCGGAGAGCGATTTGCGACGGGGGAGCCGTTTCGGGACGATTTCGAGGATGGGAGCGCGACCGATGGGAAGCCGGTGACTTGGGCGCCGTTTCAAACCAATGCGAACGGCACGTATCTGGTCCAGAACGGAAGTTTTGTATTGACGCCGAGGGTGGCGGGTGCATTCGTATCGTCAATTGTGCAGGGAGTGACTGCCAAAGATGTATCTCTGCGGAGCCAAGTGCGGGCCGCGGGGGCGTCGTGGGCCATGTCGTTGTTTGCGCGGTTCAATTTGACGCAAGGCGCATTCAAGGGCACGTACCAGGGTGGAATTGATTCGGGTGGAGAAGCGTGGATCGCCTGGAACGACGCGCAAACAACCTTCCACTATCTTGACGCGATTCAGACCTCGTTCCGGCCCATGAGTGAGGATGTAGTGGTGCAGTTCGACGTATTTGGCGACTCGCTGAGCCTGTTCGTGTGGCGTCCGAACGAGCCGATGCCGACAACGCCGCTGCTGACGGTCAACGATGACCGATTTAGCAATGCAGCCCAAGTTGGAATATTGGCACATCCAAGTGGAACGGGTGGGGGATTGTTTCGATACGTGGAAGCCTCGAACTTTTCGATCCCGGAGCCGTCGACGGCGGCGCTGGGTTCGCTGGGGGCGGTGTCGCTGTTCTGTTTCGCCCTGCGGGCGCGGCTGGGGCGGGTACGGAGAGGGTGAGATTCCCTGATTCGGAACGTTTTTCTTGACACGGCTTCGGCCGGAGCGGGTACATATATAGTGTCGGAGAGGGGATGCGGAAGCGCGGGCAAGGCCGCGTCCTCTCTCGGTCCCATCCGCTCCTGACGTGATTTCCGAACCACCGCTCCACCGCCAGGCAGATGCCGCGCTTTTAGCGCGGTTTGCTGAATTGCGCGATGAGCGCGCGTTCGAGGAATTGGTGGCTCGGCACGGGCCGATGGTCCTCGGGGTTTGCCGGCGAATGCTGCGCCATCCGCAGGACGCGGAAGATGCCTTTCAAGCCGTGTTCCTTGCGCTCTCCACGCAGGCCAAGACCTTGCGTCGCGTGCGGACGCTGGCCGGATGGCTGCACAACGTATCGGTCAAAGTCGGTTTCAAGCTGTTGCGCGGAAATCAGCGAAGGCGAAAGACGCTTGAATCGGCGGCCCGGAACGTCGAGGACCGGCGGCCCCCCTGCCCGGATTTGTGTCGAGCATTGGATGAGGAAATTGCCGCGCTTCCAGCACGTCAGCGGGAGGCCATCGTACTCTGCGAATTGCAAGGGCTTACACGACAAGAAACAGCAACACAGCTTAACGCTCCGGTCGCGACGATTGGCACTTGGCTTGCGCGCGGGCGCAGGACGCTGCGAGAGCGGCTGGTGAAGCGGGGGGTCAGTTTGGGAGCAGGGAGCGTGGCGGCGGCCGCTGCCAGGTGGGGCGAAGCGGCGCCAACCGTGCCCGCCGAGTTGGCGCAGCAGACGGTCCGCCAGGCGCAGTTATTTTTGACAGGCATGAAGGCCAGCACCGTACAGGCAACGCAAGCAAGTCTTTTGGCAGAAGGAGTGATTCGCACCATGTTTCTCAGCAAGCTCAGTACGACGGTAGGGATAGTGGCCTTGGCGGCGGCGTTGGTGTTGGGAGTCGTACCAATGTCTGGTGGTCTCGGCTGGCTTTCGGGAACGAAGGCCGGAGAGCCATTTCAGACAGGAGCGCCGTTTCGAGACGATTTCGAGGATGGGAGTGCAACCGATGGGATGCCTGTGACTTGGGAGCCGACTGCGATCGTTTCGAACGGCACATACCGAGTCGAGAATGGGAGTTTTGTACTGAGGCCGACGGTGGCGGGAGGAGGGTTGCTGTCGTTGGCGCGCGGAGTAGACGCCAAGGATGTATCTCTGCGGACGCAGTTGCGATCGATCGGCAGTTCCGAAGGCATGTCGTTGTTTGCGCGTTTCGATTTGACGCAAGGCACTTTCAAGGGCACGTACCAAGGCGGAATTGACTCGACTGGATTAGCGTACATCGTCTGGAACGACGCCCAATTGCAGGTCCATGATCTTGACCTAATTCAGACTTCGTTCCGTCCGGCGAACGAGGATGTGGTGGTGCAGTTTGACGTATTTGGAGACTCACTGAGCTTGTACGTATGGCGGCCCGACGAGCCGATGCCGACTACCCCGCTGCTGACGGTGAATGACGATCGGTTCTCCGCTGCCGGCCGAATTGGAATCTTGACCGATACAGCGGGCGTCGGCGGGGGGATATTTCGATACGTGGAAGCTTCAAACTTTCCCTTGCCGGAGCCGTCGTCGGCGGCGCTCGGCTCGCTCGGGGCGGTGTCGCTATTCTGTTTCGCCCTGCGGGCGCGGCTGGGGCGGGTACGATTCAAGCGCGGGTGAGCAGGGTCCGCCGGGTCCTCTCGCCCCGCAATTTTCTCCGCGCGGTGCGATTCAATGATCGTCGACTGGGCTGTGGCCGAGGGTTGGAAATCGACGACGCTGCGGGGCGATTCGCGATTACCCGAGCCGATTCATTGGAAGCCAAGTTGCCTCGGCGGCTGCGGTGCTTGGTCAAATAGCAATTCGGCAAGGGTTGTGGCTTTTCACGCCAATCACTGGTTATCCCCAGCTTCTCACAGTCTATAATTGGGCAACGGACCACAGCGCCTGACTGCCCGGCGGTTGGCGTGCGGGAAAGCAAACTCTCGCTCGGAGCTAGAACCATGCCGCAATTGGACCGAATCACGTTTGATCCCCAGGTGATGGGGGGCAAGCCGTGCATCCGTGGCATGCGCATCACGGTGGGGACGATCGTCGGTTTGATCGCCAGCGGCGCTATCCCAGAGGAAATCCTGGCCGAGTATCCTTATCTTGAGGCGGAGGACATACCGGCCGCGTTCTCCTTTGCTGCGTGGCGATCTTCAGAAATCGAAGTCCCGCTGGCGCGGCCATAAAATCTCTGCTCCGCACGAACCTGTCGCCCACTACCAAGCCGAGCTGATATCATGCGCATTACTCATCATCAATGAGGCCAGGTCTCGCGTTCGATTGCTGCCCCTTATGTGAGCGAGCGGCCCCAGGGCGAACAACGCGTCGTCATCGCCCCCTAGCGGTTCTGGTTGGTCGACGAACCGAGTTTGATCGGTTGCCACTGCCAGAATAGTGCGGCGATAGCGGCCACGGCCAAGATAAACCCCACCCACGACAGCGCCCGGTACCAGCCGTCCTCCCGTAGCGCCGCATCGGTCCATTCCAATTCCGCCTGTTGCTCTGGCAAGCGATCGAACACTCCCTTCACAAACGCCTGCCGATCGGGATGCCCCCCCGTGGCGGCGAAGTAGCAGCCCCCAAACAGCGGCAACAGCGGGGCGTCGTCCTCCTTCTCGCGATCGAAACCAAATCCCTCCGGCAAAATGCAGTTCATCTTCGGCTCCAGCGTCCGGCGGACACGGCAAACCAACGAATACAAGTGCCGGTTGCCCGGCTTGCTCAGAGCGTCTTTTTCTCGGAACAGATGGTACGCCCAATCCTCGAACGCTCCGCAGGCATGTTTGCCCAAGGCCTCAAGCTGCTCGTCGATCGGCGGATCCCAAACGCCAAATCCCTTCCCAAACCGCT
>JALHPA010000224.1 GCA_022842745.1 Pirellulales bacterium | reverse complement strand
GTGCGTCCAGACGCAAACCGCCTCCGGCCGCTAGATCCGGCCCATTCCCGCGAACCGTTACCGCTCCGCCCCCCCCAAACTCCCCGACAACAGCAATCCATCGATCAATATCGAGCTTTGCCACAGCTCGTCCAGCGACGACAGATAAGCCAGATTCGTCTGCGAAAAAGTCCTCTGGGCGGTCAACAGCGTCACGTAATTGAACTCCCCCTGCCGGTAGCCCGACGTCACCAGATCCAGCGACGCCCGCGCGTCGGGCAAAATCTCCCGTTCGTACCGCTCGGCTTGCTGTCGCGCATTCGCGTACCGCTCAAATGCCGACGCCAACCGCTGCTGCAAGTCGAGTTGCAGCCGGGCCACGTCCGCCCGCGCGGCCCGCAGATCCGCCTGGGCCTGCCGAATTCCCCCCTGGTTCTTGTTCACTACCGGAACCGGCACGGTGATTTGTACCCCCACGATGTCGCTCGTCGTCGCATTGTCGTGCTGAAACATCGACTGGAAATCGACGTTCGGAATCGGCTCGGCCTGCGCTCTCCGCACCGACCAGCCCGCCCGATCCAACGCCGCTCGCGCCGCCCCCAGCTCGGGACTTTGGCCCAGCACCCGCGCCAAGCTTGTCTCCCATTCCAGCCGCTCCTGATCCACCATCAGATTCCCCACCAACGGCGCCGGCGCCAATTCTGGCGCCCCCGCCACGGCCGTCAGTCGTCGCCAGGCCGCCGCCAGGCGATTCTGCGCATTGGCGGCCGCGATCCGTGCGTTGTTCAGCTCCACACGGGCCTGCAACAGGTCCACCCGGCTGACTTCCTGCGCTTTGAGCAGCGCGTCGGCGGCTTGCAACCCTCGCTCGCCGATGCCGACCAGCTCCGCCGTCAATTCCACTGCCCGCTGCGCGACCAGCGCGTCGAAAAAGCCGATCCGCACGTCGTTCTCCACCCGCCGCCGTTCCGCCCAATAGTGCTGCTGCGCCTCGCGCACCCGCTGCGCCGCCACCGCCCGGTCGAGCGACAGCTTGCCTCCCCGCACGATCTCCTGGCCAAAGTACATCCCTTGCTGCCCCCCCTTGCCATCGTTCCCCACCTCCGACGCCGCGTAACCGAACGTCGGATTCGGATACAGCCCTTGCTGCACCCATGCTCCTCTCGCCGCGTCCACTCGCGCCGCCTCCCGCGCAAGCCCAGGATGGTTGGCCAGCGCAATCGACTGCAGATCCGATAGCGTCCAGCTTTCCCCTTTCGCCTCGCGGCCCAACGGCACGGCTGCCTCGCGGCCCAAGGGTACTGCCTCCGGGGTCGCCCCGCCGCTCACCGCCCCGCCGCTCGCTCCTTGTAATGGGGGACGTTCGACGACCCCCTTTTGAAACCGAGCGATCCGCAGCTCGTTCTGAGTCGGACCATGTAAACTGCCGGCGCGTTCACCCGCTTGCCCCACTCCCTCCGCTGGGACGAGCGCGGCAACCACGAGCAGTCCTATCCATCCTGTTGCCAGATAGCGACCCACGTTGGGTTTCCTGGAAAGTAATTCGCGCTCCCGCGTCGGCCGGGCCGAAAAAATCGCGTATCGCAACTCCCTCGTCAATATCGTCAATTTCCGACCGTCCGCTCCCTCCCCCTCCGATGAATCGCCAAACTCTTCCCAATCCGCCAACTTGCAATCCTCTCCGCGATGGTTTATCTCTCATGCTGCCTTTCCGGCGGTTACCCACCAGCCGTACATCCCCACCCGCGAGGAATTTCTATGATGGCCCACCCCATTCATCGCTCGATCCTCTCCCAGTCCCGTTCCGGCGGATGGCCGGCCGCCTGCGTTGCGGCGGCTATTTGCCTCGCCGTGGCCTCCACGGCGCTCGCTGCCGACGACGCCCCCAAACCATCCTCCGGCAAGCTCTACGAGCTGCGCACCTACACCACTCTCCCCGGCCGCCTTCCGGCGCTCCACGCCCGCTTCAAGAACCACACGCTCAAGCTCTTCGAGAAGCACGGCATCGTCAACGTCATGTACTGGACCCCCACCGATCCCAAGCTCAAGGAAAACACCCTGATCTACGTAGTCGCCCACGACAACGCCGAAGCCGCCAAACGCTCCTGGCAAGCTTTCGGCGCCGATCCAGACTGGAAAAAAGTCCGCGACGAGTCGGAACAGGACGGCAAAATCGTCGAACGGGTCGAGTCGGTCTACATGACGGAGACTGAATTCTCCCCCCGCGGCAAGTAGCCCGCCCCCCCTTGCGTCACGGCCGCGCCCCGCGCAAGCCATCCGATTCCGTCAAAACCCTGTCGGGAGTCCCTCCATGTCGCTCGATCGCCGTGATTTCCTTGCCGCCGCGGCGCTCGCCGCGGCGGCGCTCGCGCATGCTCCTGCGGTTTCCGCGGCCGACGCGCCCGCCCAGCGCAGTTCGCCCCCCCCCGACCCCAAGCGCCCCGCGAAAATCCGCGTCGGCTGCCTGAGTTGGTGCTTCCATTCCTTTAGCCCCGGCGCCGATCCGACCGACGCCATCGAAACCATTGGCCAGCTTGGCTTCGACGGCATCGAGTTGATCCTCTTGGCCCGCGACGATATCGCCAACTTCTGGACCGACGCCAAAATCGCCGATCTCCGCAAACGTCTCGACAAGCACAAGCTGGCCGTCTCCCAGTTCGTCATCTTCCAGCCCGTCGTCGAAGGGCTTACCAGCCTCCGCCGTGATGAACGCGAACAAAACCTCGATTATTTCGAGGCCGGCTGCAAAATCGGCAAAAAGTTCGACGCCCCGATGCTCAACATCGTCGCCCCCTGGGCCCGCGAACTCGGCGGCCACGGCTATCTCCCCCGCTACTACGAACTGGACCAGCCCCAGCCCGGCCAAAAATTCCACATCGACGTCGCCCCGGATTTCGACTGGGACGCCGTCTGGAACGCCTACGTCGAGACCACCAAGCAATGCCTTGCGCGGGCAAAAACCCACGGCTTGCGCTTAACGATCGAGCACCATACCCATTGCCTGGTGCCCGATGCGGTCTCCTTCCTGCGACTCTACGAACGGGTCAACGATCCCGCCCTCGGATACAACCTGGACACCGGTTGGACCCTCCTGCAGCGCGAGTATCCCCCCGTCGCCATCCATAAGGTCGCCCGCCAACTCGCCAACGTCCACGTCCGCGATATCGACGGCCGCATGCGCCAGTTCGTCCACTTCGGCGAAGGGGTGATGGATTTCGCCGCCGTCGTCGAGGCCCTGCGCAAAATCGACTACCAGGGCTACGTTTCCATCGAGCAAGACAAACATCCCGGCGACATGTTGGCCACTTGCCGGCGCTACCTGAAGACGATGCGCGAACTGATCGGCTGAACGCGGCGTCCTCACTCCTTGCCAGCCCTCGCGTCTTCTATCCCACCGCTTTTACGTGCGAACCTGCCTCACGGCTTGCTCGGCAGCGGCGGGTTATCCGTCGTCAATAGCCTCAGCAAGTCCGCCGCTTCGCTCAGCGAAATCTCTTTTTCCAGCCCCTCCGGCATCAACGACTTGCCGCCGCTCTGCAGCCGCTCGATGTCCCTCCGCAGCACCACTTGCCGCTTTCCCTCTTGCCCCAGCAACGTCACGCTGGCCGCCGACTCCTGCACCAACAACCCCGTCGCGGTCAGGCCATCCTGCGTCTCGGCCGTGTAGCTGGTGTACTTCGATTCGATCGCCCGATTGGGGTCAAAGATCGCGATCAACAGCGCTTCCGGCGTCCGATCGGCCAGCCCCGCCAGATCCGGCCCCACCTCGTGCCCCTCGTCTCCCCACCGGTGGCAAATCGCGCACCGCTTGCCAAACACCGCCAGCCCCCGCGTCTCATCTCCCGGCAGTTCTCGAGCCTTCGAGTACTCCTCCACGATCTTCTGCCGGTTGGCGTCGATCGTGTCCGCCAACAATGCCGCCGCCCGCTCGCGGATCGCGTCGTTCCCCCAGTCGTTCAAATGCCGCCGGAAATTCGCGCTCACCTCTCCCGCGGAAATCTCCCCGGCCTCGATGCTGTCAAACAAGATCGGTTGCCACCGCCGCCGCGCGATCAACCCGTTGAGAATCTGTTGTCGCAATCCAGGGGCGTATTTCGGCCATCCGGCTATCAATCGTTTGGGCACGCGATCGTCGTTCAACCCGCATAATGCCGCGACCGCCGCCGTCTGAATCCCCTCCGACTCCTGCGGCGCCAACACCGCAAGCAATCGCTCCTGATCCTCCTCCCCCTGATCCGGACCGCGCCCTAATAGCCGGATCGCCGCTCGACGTTGCCCCTCCTCCGCTTGCGCATTCGCCGCGAGCAATCGCGCCCGTTGAAATGTCTCCGCCAGGTGGCCCACCGCTTGCCGATCTTCTTCGGTCCCCTGCTGTACGATCTGCGCCAGGGATCGCCCTTGCCGTCCCAACCCGTCCAGCATTCCTGCCACCGCCGCAAACCTCGCTACCTCGCCCCCCTCCTCGGCACTTCCCGCCGTTGACGCAACCCAATCCACCGTTGCCCGCCAACCTTGCTGGGGGTCCACCGCGGTCGACATCGCCAGCAACGGCTCGATCGCCAAAGGCTCGATCGTGCGCCCCGCCTCCGCCTGCCGCTGCACCTCGCGCAGCGTGGTTCGCAAATTCCCCGCTGTGAGCGAGCTCGCCGCGGCGGCCCGAATCCACGGATTCCTTCCGTCTTTGGCCAATAACGTGGCCAGCGCCGCCGCTCCCCGATCCCCATCCAATGCACCCAAAAAATACGCGGTCTGCATTCGTACCGACGCCGCCGGATCCTCGGCGAGCCGGATGACCGCCTGCACCACCGCGTCCGACCGCGCGGCCCATGCCCCCGCCACCCGTACCCCCCACCGCCGCACTTGCGGCTCGGGGTCCCTAAGCGCCGCCAACAGCGCCTCGTGCTGCGCGGGCACGATCGCCCCCAGTCCTTCCAAAGTTGCCAGAGCTTGCAGCCGCGCCGTCGCCCGCTTCCCCTCCCGTACTATCCGCGCAAGCAAAGGCACGCTCGCGGGATCGCCGCGCTCGATCAGCCGCTGCTGCGCCAAGTCGCGCAATGGGCCGTTCGGTGACTCCAACAGCGCTGCCAATCCCGCCGTGTCCAGCCGATCCAATCGCGGAATCGGCCGCGGCGGCCGATCCGCCGGCACAACTCGATACAGCCGCCCCCGATCGTGCCCCGCCCGCAAGTCGAGCCGCTTCTGCCATTCCGGCGGAATCCACTCCGGGTGCTCGATCGACTGCCGGTACATGTCCGCGATATACAGCGCCCCATCCGGTCCCGTTCTTACCATTACCGGGCGAAACCAGTTGTCCTCGCTCGCCAAAAACTCGCTCCGCGCTTCCTCCTCGGCCCGCCGGCTCGACATCACAATCCCGTCCTCGGTCGACATCCGCTCCCGGTGGATCAAGTTGTGTACCGGCTCGCAAATAAACGCATTCCCTGCATACTGCGGCCCCAAGAAATCATCCCGATAGACGATCACGCTTGAGGCCGACGTAATCCGGTTTGCCGTATGCACGTCGTTCGGACGCGCAAGGGTCCGGCTCCGCGCAAAAATCGGAATCTGCCCCGGCTGCTCCGACACCTGCCGCCGTCCGTCCGGGGCTGGCAAGACGGTATTCCTCCGCAGGAATTGCTCCTCCAACACAAACTGGTACATCGGCTCGGCGTTGTTCGAGCCATACCAGTTCCCCCAGTCGTCCTGCTCCCGTCCCCACTGCGACTCCCCAGCCGCCGCTTCGATCTCTCCCGTCTGCGGCCGCACCCGCAGGTCCCTCCCGCTCATGTCCACCTGCACCCCCGTTTTCACCGACCGGGGCCGTCCGCCGTTTTCTCCATTCGCTA
>JALHPA010000223.1 GCA_022842745.1 Pirellulales bacterium | reverse complement strand
GGCGAGCAACATGCCGAGGGCGGAATCGGCGACTTCCTCGGTGCCGTAATCGGGCACATTGCAGACGGCAATTCCCCTTGCCCGGGCGAATTCGCGGTCGACGTTGTCGATGCCGACGCCGCAGCGAACGATCAGCTTGCAGCGTTCGAGTCGCTCGAGCGTGTACCTCGTCAGGGCCAAATTGTGGAAGAGCATGATCGCGTCGGCCGTCTCGATGCGCCCGCAAAGCTCGGGCTCGCTAAAGGCGTTCAATGCCTCGACGGTCGCGACATCTCCCAGGACCTGCCGCTCGGGAAGTGGATCGCCGGCGATAAAATCGGTAAGCACGACGCGGAATCTGGACATCGCCGTTGTGGGTTGGGTGGGGGCAAAAAAAGGGGCGTCCGACTCCGAACCGGGGAGTCGACGCCCTGCCAAGATACTGCGAAGTTCGGCGGTGTGCTATCCGCCGCGACCGAACGATCGCTGCGAGGTCACGGCCCAAAGCTGCGGAAGAAATTACGGACCGGTTGGCCGGGGACGTAGTAGGTGGTGCGGGCCACGACCGGCCGCCCGACGACGACGGGAGTGTAAACCGCGGTGGGGGCGTAGTAAGCAGTGGTCGGGGCGACGTACGTCGCGGCCGGGGCGTAGTAGGTGGTGGTGGGAACGACCGTCGAAGGCGCGTAGTAGGTGGTGGTGGGAACGACCGTCGAAGGCGCGTAGTAGGTCGTCACCGGGGTGGGGGCATAGTAACTCGTTACAGCCGAACTGTAGGTTGTCGAAGGAGCGTAATAGCTGGTTTGCACCGAAGGGTAGGTAACGGTCGAGGGGGCATAGTAGGTCGTCACCGGCAGCGGAGCATAGGTGACGACTGGCGAGCTGACGACGACCTGGGCACGGCTCTCGACCGCCAGTCCAAGCGCCAGGGCAAGACCGAGCAGAGCGAGACCGAACAGGGAGCGGCGGAAGGACATGGGACGATTCCTTTTTTCAAGGTTTGAAGTTATTACAGCAGAGATGCCGAAAAGTGGGGTCAAAATCATGGTAGCGAATAAGCTTCCGGCGGGGCAAGTCGCGGCAAACGGAAGTTATGCAAAACCAGCGCCCAAACGGGGTCGGAATTGGACTGGCCCGCAAAGTCTTCGCATCCTACCCAGACTGCTGATTCTTGATCGACAACCCGAGAGGGGATAAACGAACAATCAACGGCGCGGCGCCGCGACGGGCACTGCCATGAACATGGCAGTTAAAGATAGTTCACGTCCAGGGGCCGTCAAATTGAACCAGCGCGCTCAGTCAGAACCTTTGGCACACCCAATACGGTTACCGGGCGGCGGTCCTGGGAACCGAGGGATCCGGGTTGGGGTTGGCGCGGAGCTGATTGAGATGCTCGAGCAGAATCCGGCGGACCTCGAGCACGGCCAAAGGATGGCGATGGACGTTGACGTGGTCGGCCGGGACGACGATTTCGGATTCGACGTCGTCGAGATGGGCGCTGGTGAATTCCACGATGCCGTCGCCGTCGCCTGCCACCCGACCAAACACTCCTTGGGCCGGCACGCGGCCGACAATGTTGTGGTACCGCGTCCAAGGGGGACGGCGGGCGGAGAGCATGGCCGGCAGGAAGGGGGATTTTGGCGACAACGAATCGATGCTGGTCGAGACTTCAAACACTTTGGCCTCGTCGCGAAACAAGCCGGGATTGTCCTGGCGAATCTGCTGCTTTTGCATCACGAGCATCGCCGGGAGGCTAATTAGCTTATTGCCAAAGTACCGGGTGGTGTCGTTGGCGAACGAGCTGCCGCGGTGGGGCGTGCCGATCGTGACCACGCGGCGAACGGAGGGATTGGGTTGAAAGAAGAACAGGCGCTCGACTTTGGCCCGGACATCCGGTTCGGCTTTGAGATCGCCAAACGGACGCTCGCTGACGACCTTCCAAAAATCTTCGCCGCTGTCGAGCGTTTGAAGGCGCGATACCAGCCCCCCCATGCTGTGCCCAACCAGCACCATCTGATCTTGCGCAGGGTGCAGGCGGTGCGGGTCGACGACATTGCGCATTTCGGCCAAATCCTCGCGCATGCGGGTGGCGCTGGTCCAGAAGGGCTGTCCGGTGGGGTAGAGGTAGAACCAGAATTGGTAGTGGGCGCGCAGCTCGGGCGAGCCTTGCAGGTCGTTGAACATTTCCATCCAAGTGATCGGGCTGGACCACAAGCCGTGGACGAAAAGGACCGGGATCTTTTGCGGCTGGTACGGCTCCAGCATGTACAGCCCGGTCAGCTCCTTGGCCGTTTCGGGGCGGAGCAAGCCGCTGGTGGACTGGTCGAGTTTAGCCAGCGCGGGATCGTTCAAAGCGAAGGCGAGGGCCGTGCTCAAATCGGTCTCCAAGGGAATCCTTCGCCCCGCCACTTGGATGTCGCTGGAGGTCAATGGATCGTATAGCTCCAGCACCGCCCGGTGACGGTTGGGGCTTCCGCCCGCCGCAGGCGCGTCGGGCAACAGCCGCAAGAAAGCTGTCATGGGGAAACTAGTCGATGGCGGGAGATACCGGTCGGCGGGGGCCGGCGCCGGACCAGCTTTGCGCACGACAATCAAGGGCACTCCCAGCCCGTACGTGTGGTAACGGTTCTGCAAGCCGTTGATTTCGTAGTCCGAGACGAATTCGCAACGATCGAATTCCTCCTCCTTCCAGCTTCCACTGCGGACCGCGACGGTGATATCCCAGGTTTGGCCGGCCAGCTCGACCGACTGCGTCGATCCGGGGCGCAGGCTGCCATGTTTCTTCACAATCCGAAGCGAGCTTTCCAATGCTCCGTTGTACAGATCGCAAGCATGGCGGAACTGGGGATCGTAGGGATTGCGATATTGGCCGAATTTGTCATCAAACAAGTACAGGTAGGCGTGGGCCACCGAGGCCCCGAACAGGTCCAGCGCGCGCTGCGGCCGAGGGCCGTTTTGCGACTTGATGCCGCCGATATACGCCAACTCGGCGAACGCCTGGCACCCTTCGGGGGATGGCTCTCGGGAGAGGGTCTCTTGGACCTTGGCGAGCAGTTCCTTGGGGTCGTCGTCGACCGCACCGGCCAGATCGTAGCGACGCAAATACTGCATCGTGCGTTCGGTCGGCTTGGGGCCGCCGCGCGCAAACAGGTTGAGCTGCTGTGCGAGAGGATTCCGCGGGGCCTCGCGGAGTTTGACCCAGTTCGTAGCGGTGCAGCCGATCGCGCCGAAGCACGCCAGACCAACGAGGGCGCAAAGGCGAAGCGCGCGCGCGGCCTCGGCCGTCCGTCGTGTTGACGGGGGGTGTCTCAGTGCCCGTCGAACGGGTTGCGGCGCGGAACCACGCCTGAAGCGGGCTAACAGGGAATCCATTCCGAGCGAAAGGCCGTGCGATGGGTACGTGGGAACGCAAGGTCGCGCGTGCGGAGATTTTTCGGCGAGCGCGGGGTGCAAAGCTAAGAACAATCGACTTTTCGGTCAAGGTCAGTCGGTTGTGGACGAGAACCGCCAGATTCCCCATTGACCCGCGCACTCGTCAACCTCCACCTGGATTTGCTCGGGGCGAAAGCCATGGCGTTCGTCGAGCGCTGCTAGCAGCCGTTCTCCCAGATACCTGGCTAGGAGTTCGGCGGTGGTGTTAGCGAGGGGGATCAGGAGGCAATCTCCGCGAGGGAACTCCCAGCGACGATCCTCAAAGACCGCCTCCACGCTGCGATCGGTCGCGGTAACACGGATGGTCGGGTGCTCGGTCGGCAGCAGCACCCGGTGGTCCAGTTCGTCGACCAGGCCCCGCAGTATCGTGCGCAAGGCGACAAAATCGACGACGTAGCGGTTTTCATCCAAAGGACCGCTGATTTCACAGGCCAGGCGATAGTTGTGCCCGTGCAGCCGTTCGCAGACGTTCCCTGCGAAGGTAATGAAATGGGCGGAAGAAAACACCAGGGATTCACTGGCGATGCGGACGCGGAAGGTTTCGCCCATGGCGCTTTGGGGAAGGAGGGGGGGCAGACACCGTCAAGATTCGCCCGGCAACTTTGCCCCAACGCGGTCGAGCGGCCAAAGCTGCCAGCGTTCCCAAACTAACTTGCTTACGGCGGGACAGGCAAGGGCCTGAATTCCATTCGCGGCAATTGCCGATGCTGATTTCAGGGAGCGTCGGCCGAGCAATCGAGCGGCCGCGCTCCTTCTCCTCCCTTGGCGCGGAAGGCCCATTATTTGTTTGGGCTGGCAGCCCAAATTTGCAGCATCACTGGCCGGCCCGCAGGGCCTGGGCCGTTCCCCGGACCTAGTCGGGACTTCATGGCAGTACTTCATTCGCCTGGGCTGACAAAAACCGGTGGACCTCCGTCTGCTGCCGAGGCGATCGGGGAGTGGCGGCTGGATCGCCGCATCGGGGAAGGGACGTTTGCGACAGTGTATGCGGCGTCACCGGCGGACCAGAAAACGGACGGTTGTCTAAGCTACGCCGTAAAGTTGTTGGACCGGCGCTATTGGAGGGACTCACTGGCGTTGGCGCAGTTCCGGCAAGAGGGGCTTATTGGCCGGAAAGTGCGGCATCCCCACCTGATTTCGATTCTGGACTCCGCCACCGAGTATCCGCCGTATTACCTGGTAATGCCGCTATTGGGGGGCGAAACGGTCGATCGGCGGTTGGAGCGGGGGCCGATATCTTTGAGTCAGGCGCTATGGATTGCCCGCCAATCCGCCGAGGCGGTGGTTGCGTTGCACCGGGGGGGCTACCTCCACGGGGACGTCAAGCCGGCCAACCTCCAAGTGGGAAGGGATGGCCACGTGACCTTGCTGGATCTTGGATCGGCGCGAATGATTCAGGAAACGGGGTCGTTTGTCGATCGCCCGCTGATCGGGACGATTCGCTACCTGTCGCCAGAGGGATTGACCTCGACGGTCAAGACGACAGCCAAGAGCGACGTATTCAGCCTCGGGGCGACGCTGTTTGAAATGCTGACCGAACGACCGTTGTACGACGCCGAGACGCCCGGCGAGCTGCTGGAACAACATCTCCAGGGACGGCGGGTCGACGTGCGCAAGCTCAATCCCCAGACGCCGCTGGAAGTGGCACAACTTGTGCGGTTGATGACGGCCGTCTCCCCGGAACGCCGCCCGACCGCTGAGGAGGCGGTCGCCAGGCTCATCGCGGCGGAAATCGAGTCGCTGGCGAGCGAATCGGCCCGTTGGGTTCTCGAGGCTTGAGCTTCGGGGGACGGTACGGCCCAAGCCCAGGTGCGACAGGTCGGCGGATCGCTGTTGTCGGGGGGGTGACGCGCGGCTACGATTCGCGACTCGCCGGGCGCGACCCTCGCAGACATTGTGCGATTCGAGCAGCGCCTAGCACGCCTGGAAGGGGCTTTTTGGGGCGTCGGCCTTTCACGAAAGTGGTTGGATTATGAACTGGATTGCCGCGCATCGTCTCGCGTGCTGCCGAAGCATGCGCCTGCTGGCTTGGGCCGGGTTATTGATAGTGCTCAGGGCGGGGGGGGCGGTGTGGGGCGCGGAATCGACGGTGACCGTGGCGCCAAGCAGCGGATTGCCGGCGCCCCCTCTCCGCACGGCCAAAGTCGGCGAAAAGGCCAAATCGCCGGTCGCCACGACCGAGGGCACAGGCGTCGCGGCGGCGTCCGTTCGGCTGGCCTTGGCGGACGAGGCGCAGTGGGCGGCGGCGGTGGTCATTTACCGCGACGCGTATGGGGTGCCGCACATTGACGGTGAAACCGACGCGGCAGCGGTCTTTGGTTTCGCCTACGCGCAAGCGGAGGATTACTTCTGGCAGGTCGAAGACACGTACATTCTGGCCTTGGGACGCTACAGCGAGGTGCATGGGCCCAAGGGGCTT
>JALHPA010000222.1 GCA_022842745.1 Pirellulales bacterium | reverse complement strand
GGGTGCAGTGCTATGTCTTCGAGTATCCCAGGGATTTCAGCACGCACACCATCTCGTCGTAGGTGATATATCGGCGGCGATGGTTTAACTTGTAGCCGTCAATCGCGGTAGCCAGCTCACGTCCCTCTGCCGTCAGGCTATCGTAATTGCTGGCGAACTGCCGACGCTCTCGGGGTGGCGCTGAACCGTTGCGGATTGAGGCGCGGCGCTCCGCAAAACCCGCGGGAATCACGGCCGTCGTTGGCAATTCCAAACCAGCGCTCATAGCTCGTCTCCTTAACCTTTGTGCATCTCAGTAGGGCCTTTGAAGGAACAGGCTGTCGGCTGGCGGATTTCGCCAGTTGGGCATGGGGTCAGTTTTTGGCCGACGGGGCGAGCGCCTCAATCAGAAGGCGATTATTCTCGCAAACTGGCCCCGCTACAGGCATTGCCCGTGGAAAGGTTAGATTCGACCTGCAACGGGGTCAAATGCCGATCTTGGGCCGGACGCCGGATGAAGCCGGTTTTTACGATCGCACCAGCGCCGATCAGGGCAATTCAGAGGGTTAGGCAGACTGGCGGTATTCGACGGGCCAGCAATAAGCTAGCGCTGCGGCAGCCCGCGTCCCATCGCTGTTCGATTTCCGTCCCCGTTCTCGCTGTCCTTCGAAGCGGGTTGGTTCGTCCCAAGCAGGGGCAGGTAGCGATAGTAGACCTCAAGCGAAAGGGTGGCCATAGCGGTACTGTAGACACGGCCACCGTATCCGCCCCAAATGCAGTCGGCATCCCAACTTCCGGCGTTCGCCCCGGCTTTGATCTGCCGCGGCAGTAGAGTCGCCTGCAGCGATTGATTCCATCGCTCCCATCCAGTGCCTTGTCGCTGGAACATTCCCAAGGTGCCGTAGTACCAATAGTAGAGGTTGATGGAACCTGACTGCGGCGGATCATTCAATATGGCTGTGGCGGCTTCCTCCTGAGCATCCTGGCTTGGTAATCCCAGAAACTGGCGACAAACGAGCGCCTCGGCCGTCATTGGATTGGTTGGCCGTTCGCCTGGTCGGTACGCGGCCAAGCCCCGCCGCGAACCGGTCGAAACGCTCTCCAAGAACCTTGTGGCTCGTTCCCAGGTCGCTTTTGGAATTTCAATCCCAGCGTTTTGTGCGCTTTTTAGCGCCATTATCTGCCAACCGAGTTGGCTGGTGTCCCCAGGCTCGCTGCTTCGATAGCGCCAACCACCCGTGGACCGGTGTTGGGCCGCTAGGGTGAAGTCGACGGCTCGACGTACCGGCGTCTCAAGCCGGGCATCGCCTGTCATGGCGAAAGCTTCGCTAAGGGCCAAGGAGGCGATTCCGTGGCTGTACATGAATGCGAACATCTCGGCTTGCCCGCCGAGATTTCCGTCATTGCCTTGCTCTTCCAGGAGAAATTCCAATCCACGCCGCACAGCGTCTTTGTACTCGCCTTCCAGATGGGTGTTGCCGGCGGCCAAGAACGCCAGCAGTGCCAGGCCGGTCACCGCGGTGTCGGCTTTGGCGCCGGCGCCGGACCGGTCCTCGCCGAGCGTGCGTCGTTCTTCCCCGGCGCCAAATTTGTCGGCATCCCAATGACCGGGCGGACTTTGTGCGCTTGCCAGCCATTTCAGCCCGCTGGCGACAGCCGCCTCGGTTTCGGCGGAGCCTCCGCGCGACTGCGTTATCGACATCCGGTTTGGACTGCGGCGATCCCGGTACGGCGAGGGGGCACTGCCGTGCTGATTCGTACGATCGGCCGGGCCGCCGCTTGGATCGCCCGAAGAGTCTCTTCGCTGGCTCGCCACGCCGGTGGGATCGACGTCTGTGGAGGATCGGTCGGATTGATCCTTGGCTGGTCGGCTAGCGAGGTGGAGAGCTCCCATGCGGCCGACGGGAGCTCGGCCGGTCCCGCCGGGCAAAAGGTCGACCAGCGCTGGGGAAGGCTCGGATGGCCCGTTGGGACGCAGAGGAGGGACATCAATTGCGGCGGGAGACAAAGTCAGTTCTTCCGCCTCCCTGCCGATCTCCGTTGCCAAATCTCCCGGATTGGGCTGGATTGCCGCTTGGGTAACCGGCGGCTCGAGAACCGCGTCGATGGAGGAAGGCGTCCGCGCGTGAACCGTGGCCAAGGTTGCCGGGGGAGAGAGCTCAACGTCGATCTGCGGCGCGGGGGCGCTCGGGGAGGCGGCGGAGTCGCTGGGCGCTGGTTGTGGCAATGGGTCCGGCAGCGTCGACGAAAGATCGAGCGGTTCCAGAACGCCGTAGGGCATTTGGGCCACGGGGAGGCTTCCGCCGGATTGCGGGAGACCTTGGTTAAGTTTTGACGCGGCGCGAGGCTGCGGCGTCCATTCTTGTTCGTCGACAAGGGTCATCTGCACGACTTCGTGTTCCACACGGCCGGCGGTGGCAATCACGATCTGCACGGTGGTGGCGTAAACCGCCAACAGCAGGTGTGCCAAGAGCGACAGCACGGCACACTTGCTCAGAGGACGCGATTGCCCCCACCTGGTGCGCATGAGTACCAGCAGGGCCACGATAATCGCCGCGAGACCGAGCCAAAGCACGACCCACGACCATTCCAGATTGGCGACGATCACGCACAGTTTTTGCCAGAGCGATAGCATGTCGCGAGGAGTTCTTGAGAGCGTGATGTTCCAAATGATGCGGCGGAGGCCGGATCCGAATCGCCTTGATGCCGCGTACGGGACGATGTGCGGACGAGGGCCTGGCGGGCAATCGATTCAAGTCCTACTTTGTGCGGGCAGCTTCCAATTTCACCGCCACCGCCAGGTTAGAAATTCCGGCCTGGCGGCAGGCGTCGTAAACCGAGGTCATTCGTCCATGAAGCGCCTGTTCGTCGGCTCGGATGAGCACGGTCTGGCGCTTGTAGCGTTCTTTAGCCGCGGACAATTGTTCGATGAGCTCGGTTAACGTGACATTTTGTCCAGAGAGCAAGATAGCGCCATCCCGCTGCACGTGTACGACCTTGGGGTCGGGCGCCGTGCCGGGGGCGGTTCGATCTCCGATCGTCGGAATATGTAAATCGAGTTTGCGCTCTTCCTCCGCGAACCGGGTGGCGACCATGAAGAAAATAATCAGGACCAGGATCACGTCGATCATGGGGGTCAGGTTGAGCGTCGGCTCGTCGAACGGTTGGGTGCGAATGGGCATGGCGTTAGATCCTGCAGCGGTGACTTGGATTTGGCGGCGCCTCAAGCGGCTTTCTTGCGAGAGGGCTTTTTCAGAGCCGCTTCGTGCAGCGCTTCGGCCGAAATCGCCCCCACCACCTCCTGCCCCAGCGCGTCCAGTCGCATGGCCAATCGATCCACGCAGCTTACGAAGTACATGTAAAGGCACACCGAGGGGATGGCGACCGTCAGGCCCATTGCCGTGGTCAAGAGCGCCTCGCTGATGCCCCTGCTGAGCAACTCCATCCGCCCCATCGCGTCGGACACCGCGATGTCGTTGAAGGCTCGAATGATCCCGAACACCGTACCCAGAAGGCCAAGCAATGGACTTACGGTCGCCAACCCATTGAACACGCGAATGAAACGCCGCAGCTCGTTTGCCACCCGCTCGCCGGCGTCGAGTATCGCCTGTTCCACCTCAACGCCCGATTTGCCCCATTTCCGCACTCCAGCGGCAAAGAGTTTCGCGACGGGACTGCCGTTGTCCTGGCAAAGGGCGAGCGCTTGTTCCTTGTCGAGTTGGCCCTCCTGCAATTGCAGCAGAAAGCGCTTTACAAAAGGGGAGGGGATAATCCGCCCCCCCCGCAGGCTGATGGCGCGCTCAAACGTGAATACCAACAGCGTAAAAGAACAGACCAACAACGGCAGCATCAGATAGCCGCCGTCCTTGATAATGCTCAAGAGATTGCGAGTGGGGATGACGCTGTCGGGACGAAGTTCCGCGGCCGTCTCAGGCGACGGCGCACCGGTTCCAGGCTCATCCGCTCGCGCTGGGGTTTGTCCCACGAGCAGCAGCGGAATCAATATCCACATCCAAACAGCCGGCCATCGGACGACGCGTCGAGCGGGAGAGCAACCCGCGCCTGGGGTATCGTGATCTTGCATGCTGACATCCCTGTCGGTGTGCTTTGTTTACTTGGGTTTTGGATTCGGCCGTTCGGCGGTAAGCTTTTGCAAAGCCTGCGCGCGTTCCTGTGCTTCGGCGGCAATTGAGGTGTCGCTGTACTTCTCGAGGATCCGTTGGTAGAGCGCCGCGGAGGAACTCCACTGTCGTAGGCGTTCGTGGCATTTGCCGGCTTGAAGCAGCGCCGCGGCTTGCCACTGTGGATAGGCGTAAAGGATCTCCAGCCGCAGGTATTCGCGAATCGCGTCGGCGTATTTTTCCTCGTGAAAGTACGCTTCGCCGATCAACCATTGGGCCTCGGCGGCCGTCTCGCTCTTGTTTCCTGGCTGGACCTCTAGGGTCCGATGAAAGGCGGCGCGGGCAGCGTCAAACCGCGCGTCGGCCATCCACCCGCGGCCCACGACCAGGTGGACCTCGGCCAATCGCTCGAATTGTGGATATTGTGCCGGGATGGATTCGGCGAGCCGTAGCGCTTCGGCCCAGCGATTCTGTTGGGCCAAGACTTGCGCGCGACGCAGGCCGACCAAAGGCGCCCATTTCTCGTTGAGACCCTCCATTTGCTTTGAGAGCGAGTCAAACCGCTCAAGCGCCAGGTCCAAATTGCCCTGCTGGAAAGCCGTGTCGGCGGCCAGGAGGCGCGCCAAAGGGCGTTTTGTCGACTGCGGGAATTGCGTGAGAAACCTTTCCACGAAATCCTCCGTCCTTGCCCAATCTCCCGTCAGGGCCGCCAGTTGGGCACGCAGGAATAGCGCGCGTTCGTGAATTTTCGAGTCATTCGATGCCGAGCCTCCACGGGGCGGACTCGGAGCAGCGATTATCTCATCCAACAATTGCGCCGCTTCAAGGAATTTCTGTTCTCGTGACAGGAGCTGTGCCAATCGAAGCGTGGCCTCGAAGCGATGGGAACTGCTCGGAAATTGCTCGCGCAGCCTGGCATACTTGTCTTTCGCCGCCGCCGCTTGGCTCGACTCCAGCGCGCAGCCCCATGCCAACCATGCGCTATCAATCCGCGGCCAGTTGCCGTAGTCGGAAGTGAGCCGGGTGAACAGCTTGTCCGCTTCGTCAAGCTGCTCGTTTTGAGCGTGCAGGCGGGCTGCGGACAGAATAGCCAGGGCAGCCGCCTCGTTGAATTCCGCCTGGTCCGGTTTTTTGACGTGGGGGGACAGGTCGATCGCTTGATGGTAGCAATCCAACGCGTCGCCCGTCTGCACAAGGCGTTCCAAGGCTGTCCCGCGGATCAACAGCGCCTCGATCGTTGCGGGATGATTGGGAAACGATTCGATCCACCGTCCGATGGTCGCCGCCGATTCGACCAGCCGGTCGGTCGCCAACTGCGCACTTCCCAGGGCCAACCTGCTGCTCGCGGCGAGGTCTCGGTCCTGTTCCTGCTCGCCGAGGAGCTCCCACAAAGCCATGGCAAGCTCAAGTTTGGCCGCCCGTTCGGCCTGCTCGGCCAGCCGCGTCATGGCGTGGAGCGTGCGCTCGGATTCCGGAGCGACGCGCCGCAGTTCCGTGAGGCAACTGGTGGCCTGGTCGAATTTTTTCGCTCGGCCCAGGGCCTCAATGAGCTGTGCCGAGGCTTGTTCCCAAACCGCCGGCCGATCGGCGGCAAGGGATCGGCTTTGCTCAAAGTCGGCGATTGCCGCTTGAGTTTCTCCTAAGGCCGCAAGTGAGGCGCCTCGGACCAGCAGGGAGGAGGCACGATGAGGCGAAGCATCATCCGAAGCAAGTTTCTCAAGCAGCCTCAGCACGTCAGCGTGCCG
>JALHPA010000221.1 GCA_022842745.1 Pirellulales bacterium | reverse complement strand
GAGGAGGTATTCCAGCTTCAGTCCGGCCCACCGCGAACCGGACGCGCTGGGCGTGCAGACTGATCACGCGGGATGACGGCTAGGTCTGGCAAGGCATTGTGCCGTGTGGGTGCCTTGTTGCCTTGTTCGATGGACTAAACCGGCATTGCCACAACAGGGCAAGTTTGCCAAGATTCCCACCCAACGCGATCGGCGGCGGCTTGCCTGCTGCCGCCGTTAGGATACCAGACGGGTTCATTTTGCGCTCGGCGGTTCAACTGCGGCCGGGCGCTGAGATCGATTGCAGGGAGGCAATGTCGATGTCCAAGCTTCGGTTGATTGTGTTGTGCTTTTGGGTGGCGTGCGTCGCCTGGGCCAGTGGCTGCGGCACGCAAGAAGACGCTCAACCGACCGCAAATTCCGGCGGCGAAGCTGCATCGACGACGGCCGACGCTGCCGCTTCGCCCGCGCCGACAGTCGATCTGCATCCGATCGTGAAACTCCAGACCTCGCTGGGAGAAATCACCATCAAGCTGGATGCCGAAAAGGCGCCGGTGTCGGCGGAGAATTTTCTCTACTACGTCAGTTCCGGGCACTACGACGGAACGCTGTTCCACGAAGTTCATCCCGGTTTTATTGCGCTAGCCGGGGGGTACGACGCGCAGTTGAAGGAGAAACCGGCCGACGCGCCGATCCGCAATGAGGCCCATAATGGCCTGAAGAATCGCCGGGGAACGATCGCCATGGCCCGTTCGGCCGACGTAATCGACAGCTCGACTTGCCAGTTCTACATCAATCTGGCCGACAATCCGCACTTGGATCACACGGGAGACGAGCCGGACAACTACGGCTATTGCGTCTTTGGCGAGGTGGTCGAAGGGTTGGAGTTGGTGGAACGGATCGCGAAGTCGCCCACCAAGGCCGTCGACGGCTTCGCCAAGCTCCCGGTCGAGGAAGTGGCGATTCGCTCGGCCCGGCGCGTTCGCTAATGGAACGGCCAAAACCAGTTCAACGGCCGCTTGGAGTGTCGGTCGAGTTCTTGGCCGCTGCGTGGGCCAGAGCCAATCGGCGGTATAGATCGGATGCGGTGTAGATCCGCCCAGTCGGTTCGTTGAAATCCTCTCCGCCCGGATCGGCGGAGAGCTGGGTTCCCAGTCGATTTCCGCCGCGGGTTTCAGTCATGTAGGCCAGCAGCTTGAAGCCGTCCGGACCGGCGATCAATCGCTCGACCGTCTCCGGCCCATTCGCCAGCCTCGACAACCGATCCAATCGATCGAAGCCGCCTGGCATGGTCGAAATCTGCCGCATTAGCCCCACCCCCTCTTCGCTGCGCAGCGTGGTGACCAGAAAACTCTCGTCCCGGCAAGTCGCCGCGAGGATTTTGTCGCCGTCCGCCACTTCCCACCCGAGGGACTGAAGCCCCGAGAGAATCGTTTTTACCTGGCTGCGCGCGATCAGGTCTCCCGGGCGGTAGTCTGGGTCGCGGGATAACTGCTTGGAGATGGTTTGGCGCACTTCGGCCAGCGAGGGTAATTTCGCCGCTGGGGCCGCTTGGCAAACGCTGCGATTGGCCACTGTGGTTCCCCAGGCCACGGCGCAATATAGAAGCAGAGCTAATCCTAGCCGAAAGTGATTTGCGGACGTCCGTAAGGACGAGTTTCTGGGGAGCATTGTTCAGTCCACAGGTGATCTTTTGAACGAAGTTTCCTTTGAACTCTACCTCCGCCGTGGAAAATTGTCGGACCTTTGCTTGCGGTGCTGCCGAGCTGGAAAGAAAAATAGTCATCCTGGCGTAAACGTTTTATTTTCAGGGCCTTGCGACCGAAAACAACGCCAGATGGTCGGTTGGGAGGCCATGCTCCCAGGGGGGGGAGTCGACTGGCGGGCAGGAGTTTTTTCGCAATTTATTTGCCAGACGACTTCAAAACGCCTACCATAATGGCTCGTGCGGTCGGGGACGGACAACCGGTGGAAGGAGATGCCGACATGTCGAAGGCGGTCTACTACGTCCAAGAATGCCCCACTTGTGGACGGTCCTTGCGCGTTCGCGTAGCCTATCTGGGCAAACAAGTCGTCTGCCAACATTGCCAGGCACAATTCATGGCCATCGATCCTGCTAATGTGCAGGCGCCCCCAGTCGAGACTCCGTCGTCGCTGTTGCGGCGCGCGGAACAACTGCTGGAGATCGTGGATCGAGCCAAGGTCATGAGCAACTGATTGATCGCTGCATCCGCGTTCGCGGATGCGAAGATTTGTCGACTCCAGACAAGCCCGTCGCGTCGAAGGTATCGCTCGTTACGCTGCTGCTTCACTCTGTGCGGCTCCGCTGCGAGGGGCTTTACTGGTGTGCGGCATTACCGTATGCGGCTAGGCGGGTTCCACACTTGCCAAATCGGCGCGGCCGTCTGATGCTCTCGTGCCAACGCCGTTGGTTTTGGCCGCGTTCTAGTGGACGCACGTGGTTGGCGTCTTTCGAATTGAGCGGTCCGCCCTCTGGCGTGCGCTCCGCCGGTGCATCAAACTATTCGCGATACGGGTCGCTTAAAATTCCCCACCGCGAGTTCGCTATGAAACTTCGAACCTTATTCCGCGTTTTGGCGATGGCATGTGTCGCTATGGTGAGTCCTGCGACCGTTTGGTCCGCCGACGATCTGCCGCACGCCAAACTCGATGGCCAGGGACCAGGCTGGCGCTCGCTGGGGGAACAAGATTTCGTCCATGTCAATTGCGACCCGAAAACCTGGACCTGGAAAGAAGGGGAGGTCCACTGCACCGGCGAGCCGGTGGGAGTGATACGTTCCAAAAATCCCCTGGCCAATTTTGAGATGTCCCTGGAGTGGAAGCATCTTCGCTCGGGCGGAAATTCGGGCGTCTTTGCCTGGGTTCCGGAAAAATCGCTCGCGACCCTCAAGCGCGGGCAACTTCCGCATGGAATCGAGATACAGGTCCTGGACCACGGGTACGCCGAGCAGTACGAGAAACAGACGGGCAAAAAACCAGACTGGTTTACCACCCACGGAGACGTGTTCCCGGTCGGAGAGTCGAAGATGAAGCCCTTTCCACCGGTCGCCCCGGACGGGCGGCGGAGCTTTCCCACCAAGAACCTGAGCAAAGGGGTGGGGGAATGGAACCACTACTACATCCGGGCGATCAACGGCGAAGTCCGGCTGTGGGTGAACGGGGAGGAGGTCTCGGGGGGGAGCGGTTGCGAGCCGCGCTCCGGATTTTTGTGTTTGGAATCGGAAGGCTCCCCGGTGGAATTTCGCCGCCTGCGCTTGCGCGAATTGCCGTAGCCGCGGCCGGTGAAGCGAGTGCCGCTTTCAGCCCCCTTTCGACGGTCTCGGGCAGTACGCAGTGCGCCCGCGCCTATCGGAGGGCCTCCGCCCTAGGCTAGACTGGCATTTTGCGCCTTCCTTGTTTGCCGCCGTTGCCATGTCGTTGCCGCAAGTCGTGATCGTGGGCCGGCCGAACGTCGGCAAGTCCAGCCTGTTCAACTGGTTGGCTGAAAAGCGGCTGGCGATCGTCGATCCGACGGCCGGCGTGACCCGCGACCGGATGACGTTCTTGTTGCACGAGCGCGACCGGTTCTTCGAGATCGTGGACACCGGCGGAATGGGGATCGAGGACGTCGACGATCTCACCGAGCACATCGAAGACCAGATTCGCGTCGCGATCGAATCCGCGGCGCTGGTGCTGTTTGTCGTCGACACGAGGGACGGCCTGGCCCCGCTCGACTTCGAGGTCGCGCGGCGACTGCGGCGGCAGGATGCCCCCGTGCTGTTGGTCGCCAACAAGGCCGACGACCGGGTCCACGAACCGCAGGCGGCCGAGTTCGCCCAGTTGGGATTTGGCGATCCGCTCCCCGTCAGCACCCTGCAGAACCGCAATCGCGAGGCGCTCTTGGACGCCATCCTGGAACGGCTGCCCCCCCCCAGCGACGAGACCGCTCCAGAAGCGGAAATGAAGGTCGCCGTGGTCGGGCGGCGCAACGTCGGCAAGAGCACGTTCATTAACTCCGTGGCCCAGAGCGAGCGGGTGATCGTCAGCGAAGTCCCCGGGACGACGCGGGACAGCATCGACGTTCGCTTCGAACTCGACGACAAGTCGTTCGTGGCGATCGACACCCCGGGGCTGCGGCGGAGGAAGAGCGTCCGCACCGACGTCGATTTCTACAGCCTGCACCGGGCACAAAGGAGCGTTCGCCGCGCGGACGTGGTGCTGTTGTTTTTCGATGCGATGGAACCGATCGGCCGCGTCGACAAGCAGTTGGCGGACTATATCGCGGAGCAGTTCAAGCCGTGCATCTTCGTGGTCAACAAGTGGGATTTGGTCGCGCCGCGGAAGATTCCCACCGGAGAATGGGCCCAGTATCTTCGCGACACGTTCCGCACCATGCACTACGTGCCGATCGCGTTTATCACCGGCCAGACCGGCAAGAACCTCAAGACGCTGCTCAACCACGCCCAGATGCTGTTCAAACAGGCCCGGCACCGGGTCGGCACGGGAGATCTGAATCGGGTGGTGCGCGAGGCGCTGTTGACCAACCCGCCCCCCATGCACCGCCAGGGTCGGCCAAAAATCTACTACGCCACCCAGGTCGACGTCGAACCCCCGACGATCGTGCTGTTTTGCAACCAGCCGCTGGCCTTTTCCAAACCGTACCGCCGGTATTTGTTGGGGGCGCTACGCGATCGGTTGGTGTTTGGCGAAGTGCCGATCAAGCTCTACCTCCGCCGCAAGACCGACCGCCGTGGAACCGGCCGCGAGCTGCCCGACCTGGCCGAACGGGAATTCTCCGAACAGGAATTCGCGGATGCGGAATTTTCCGCCTCGGGGGAGGACGAAGAACCGCTCGACGAGCTGGAATCGGACGCCGACGTGCAAGAAACTCAATAGTCGGCCGAATCGCTCTTCTTCCCGCGTCGCGTGTGGCCTGCATGCTAGCAGGCGGCAAGCGTTCGGTTCGGATGTGTCTTGGTGGAATCGGGCTACCCCTCTATGATAGCGGCCCCCTGGCGGTCGCCGTACGCGCCGAGAGGCGCGCCGCGCGGGAGGGGCAATGGACTCCAAGGGCCAGAAGGGCGATTTCATGCCGGGGGAAGGAAATCCCACAAATCACGCCGAGCATACCGGCTGGTTGCCGCGGGGAATGGTTTGGCTGACACGGATGGCGCTGCGATTTCCGCTGGCGAGCTTGTCGCTGGCGCTGGGAATCGCCGCCGCCAGCCTGGTGCTCACCGGCGTCTCGCTGGGCTACAAATCGAGCCGCCTCGATCTGCTCAACCCGCACAGCGACTACAACCGTCTGTGGCTGGAGTACATCGACGAATTCGGCGACGACGACGACGCAGTCATCGTCGTCGAAGGTTCCAGCCAGGAACAAGTGGTCGCCGTCCTCCAGGAAATCTCCAAGCAACTGGCCCAGGAAACGCACTTTTTCCACTCGGTTCTGCACCAGCTTGACCTGTCGAAGATTCGGGCCAAGGGATTGCACTACCTGTCGGCGGACGAGCTGCGCGCGGTCGAGCAGTTCGTCGGCGAATCCAGCGACGTCGTCCGCGGAAACTGGTCGCGGTTGAAAATCTCCCATACGTTGGGAGAGATGATCGTCCGCCTGCAGGCCCTCTCGACGCCGCCGGCCGACCAGCCCCCCGGCACGCACCCGGTTTCCGCACTGCCCCCAGGGCCGCAGCGACAGTTACTCGCCCAGTCGGTATTGGGCCAGCTCTCGCGGTACCTCGAAAGCCTCTCCATTAGCGTCCGAGAGCAGGGACGCACCTACCACTCCCCCTGGCCAGGCATGCCGGCCTCGTTTTCGATGCTGGGGGACGCCGGGAGCGAGTACCTGCTGACAAATCAGGGAAAGC
>JALHPA010000220.1 GCA_022842745.1 Pirellulales bacterium | reverse complement strand
AGTTAGCGCTGTACGGCCGCTACGTGCGGTCGCGTCGGCTGACTGAAGAGGGATTTGCTTTCGACTATCCGGATCTGAGATCGGCGCTAGCGCAGATTTACAATTCGCGGACCGCGTAGCGTTTACTTACTCTTTCCAGATCTCGACTTCGGTGACGCCGCTGCGGGATTGACCTTGGTGGGTGAAGACCGCGCGGACTTTGGTGGTTTGAACGGGATCGAACCGGATGGTGTTTTGGGCGCTGCCGGTCGGTTTGGGGGGAGTTTTTTGGGGATGGGCGACCGGTTTCCATTCGTCGCCTGAGAGGTATTCGATCGTTACATCGGACGGCGGTTGGACGCCGCCGCGATCGTCGTAGATGTGTAGTTCGACCCGGCTGATTTGCTCTAGCTGGCCGAAGTTGATCTGGAGCCAGTCGGTCGGGGATTTTGACTCGTAACTGGTCCAGCGGTTCATGGGAGTGGGGAGAAAGACGATCTTGCCGTCGATCGCGCGATGGGGCTGACCACCGAAGCGGTCGGAGAACGATGCGGACGCTCGGGGAAAGCCTTCAGGGCGGGGGTTGTAGGCCAGGTTTCCAGCCGGAGGGGCAACGGGTTTAAGCGGAAGCAGCGCATCGCCCCAGGCTTCGATTTCGGTGAGGCCGGACTTGCCGTTCGGTGGATGATGGAGGGTCGCGCGGATTTTGGCCGTCTCAAGAGGGTCGAATTGAAAGATCATGGGACGATGCCCGCGCGGTTTTTCGGATGATGGCGGGTTGGTTTTTAGGGTGCGCCAGGCGCCGTCGATCCAGGCTTCGAGTTCGATTTTTTGCGGGGCTCGCACAGGGGAGGAGTTTTCGCCTTCGTCGTCGAGGACGAAGAGTTTGATGGTATGGACGCGTCGCGGAGTGCCGAACTCGAGGAGGAGGGAATCGCGATCGTTGGGCGAGTCGGCGCAGCTCCAGCGGTTGGGCGGGTGTTGCATGTACCAGTAGTTGCCGTCCTGGAGCTTGCTTGGAGAGGTGTTGGGGGCGGAGTAGGAGGCGGTCAATCGGGGATAGTATGTACCGTCGTTATTGACGGCGAAATTGACTGCGACTGTAGAAGCGGCAGCGGCCGGCCGTCGCGGACGAGGACGGGCTGGGGGGAGGGGCAGCCGATTTTTGAGTAACAGGTGGGAGAGAGTCGGGGAGGTGGCGACTTTCGCGCCGTCGATCAGGACATGCATGCCTGCGCCGAGTTGGTAGCGTTGGCCGGTTTTGTCCCAGACGACGCCAACGCGATGGCCGCGGTAGGGAAGGTCGTCGAGGGCGAAGTAATCCCAATCGGGCGGTGCGAGAGGGTGGATCTCGAGGGTCTCGTCGTCGCGCGGAATAAGGCCAACCAGACCGGTAATGACGAGATCACAGAAGCCGGAATGGAAGTAGTGCTCGCTGTGGTTGTAGCCGTCGTGTCCCTCGAATGAGCCGGTATCGGGGTGGAGGGCCTCGGCGAGGTAGGGGCGGCCGTTTTTCCGGTGCGAGCGGGCGTAGATATTCAGCAAGCGGACGTAGTCGGCGGGCGTGACCGGGAGGTTGGCTGACGCGGATAGCGTGCCAGGGGGCGAGTCCGGGCGGTTTTGTTGGAGGAGATTGGCCAGGGCCTTGAGGGTCTGGGTAGTGGCATAGGGCCAGGACTGGCCGCTCCACCAGCAGCAGGATTTTTGCAGGAGGAACAGGGGGTCGTTGCGCTCGACGGTGGAGGGGCCGAAGTCGGCGAAGAAGCCGTCGCGGAGCATTAGTTTTTCCCAGGCGGCCTCGAACCCGCGGCCGCGATCGAGCATTTGGAATTGCCAGGGGACGTAGCCGATCAGCTCGCGGCCGTGGGAGTCGCCGGTGAATTGCCCTGTTTCGTAGGTTTTCGTGAGCGCTTTGATTTTGTGCCCATCGCGGTGCTCGTCGTTTTTGTAGAGGGGAAAGAAGAACTTGCGGCGGTCGTCCCAGAGGAGTTCAGCCATTTTGGACTTGAGAGCGGCCGCCTGGTCGTCGAAGCGTTTGGCCAGGTCGGGCTGACCGGCGAGGCGAGCGACCTTGGCAATCGCGGACGCGTCGGCCCACATATAGGCATTGAAGGAGGGGCGGAAGCTGGGCGCGCCGCGGAGAATGTCCTGGGTCTGGCGGCTGTTGATGTTGAACTCCATGCCGTCGTCGTGGCCGGTTTGCCAGAAAAGGCCGACCTCCGGGACGAAATGCCGCTTAACCCAGCCTTCGTGATTTTTCACCAGGTCGGGGAGGAGATCGACTAGAAACGCCTGGTCCGGATGGACCTGATGGATGGCCCAGGCGGAGTCGGCGAGCCAGGTGGAGTAGTTGCGGGGCTGGGCCCCGGGGGTGCGGAACCAATAGCGCGTGTAATCGTTGGCGATTCGGGGCGAGCGGAGCCAGCGGGCTTCATACAACTGATGGCCAGCGGGGCAACTGATGGCGCCGTAGGCGCCGGACCAGAAGGGGCGATCGATGAACTCGGTGAAGGAGTATCCGCTATTGGGAGAGCCGTAGGTGAGATGCTTGGTGAGTAGTTCCCAGCGGTAGTAGTAGGTGGTCGTGATTTCGGGATCGGGGCATTCAAAGAACGGGATATTGTCGGCGTACCAATCCCAATCGCGATTGTCCCAGAAGGTTTGAGCGTCAAGCTGTTTTTGCTTGTCGAGGATTTGGGCCGGGGCGAGTGCAGGAACTGCCAGCAAGAAGCCCAGCAAGCAGAGTGCGAGGGAAAGCGAAAGAGGTTTCATGGTTGGTTGGCGAGGGCCGGTGGGAGACGCGGACGGGCCGAGTGAAAGCGTTTTCTGGGGACCAAGCCGGAGGCGATCATTGTGTGGGAGGGGCCGCACGGAGCGGCCACGTGCGGTGGTATCCGCCCGGCCGACGAGGCGAGAATCCAACGTACCCAGTGGTAGATCGTTTCCTAAAACGACTGCCAGTTCAAGTGGCGCGACGGGAGCGGGGATCGCGGGGGAAGAGAGAAATCCGACGAAACGTACGGTTCATTTCGGCGAGCGGGGAATGAGATCGCCGTTTCCGCTTTGAGGCATGGGGGCGACACGCAGCGGAGGGAGGCCGACGATTTCAAAGGTGGCTGACGCTAGGCCAATTCCGTCGGCTTCCAGCTTGCGAAGGATATCACGGCTCATGGCGTCTTTCACCTCGCGGATTCCGTGATCGCTAACGACGAAGCGGACGGTCAGCTCGAGCCAGTTGTCGGTTAGCCTGTAATAGACTTTTGGCTGGACGCCGAGCCGGTCGAGAAAATATCGACGCTTTAACTCATCGATCGCGTCGGCATTGAGCTGGCTTTCAGGAACGGAGTGTCGGCGCGCGACCTCGAGCAGGATTTGCTCGGCCTTGTCGCGGTCGGCGGAATAGGCGATGGGGAGGATCATCTCTTCCCAGAGGTAGGGGAATTCGTGCGTGAAGTTGTAGACTGGCTCGTCGAAGATCTTGGCATTGGAGACCGTTTCGACACGTCCGGTGTACTGCCGGCTTCGCACCCACATCGCCGGGTCGGCGCCCTGCACCGACGGGGGTTGACCCATCTCCATGATCGTCGTTTGGGTGAAGCCGAGGGCGATGACATCTCCGCGGACTCCGCCCATGGCAATGCGATCGCCGATATTGAAGGTCTTTCCACGGAGGATGACCAGGTATCCGGCGATGGCTGTTACTACTTTTTGCAGCGCGAAGGCTAGCCCGGCGGTAATGAGGCCAAGCGCGGTGGTAAAAGTCGCCGGGTCATCGAACCAGATCGAAGCAACTCCAAACAGCAGCACCAGGCCCAGTGCAAGATTGATTCCCTGCCGGGTCCAAAAGGCGGCGCGCTGGCTTTTGCTCTGGCGAAGAAGGAGGCCCGTGATTGCCTGGGCGGCCCACCTGAGAAGGAACAGGAAGGCGATGAGTGTAATCGTAAACAGCAACTTCTTGCCGTTGTCGGCATTCACTCCGACGAGGCGGGTGTCGAACAGGTAGACCGCCCTCTGGGCGCCTTCAATTCGGATGAAGTCGGCCATGCCGTGGTCTCTTGATTCAGAGTGTGCTGTTGGGCAGGCTTTTGACGGGTCAAAAGCGTGCGGTCGCCAATGAGGGAAGGCGCCGTGTGTTGTGCTTACGGCCAATCACGCACACGGTGTGCCAAGCGTCGAGATAGAGAAGTTTCCGCGGTTTTCGGGCCAAAGATAGCTGTCCGGCGCATAATGACCCGATGGCGATTTTCATACTTCTCGCGCAATCAAGAGGTCGAGAAGAAGATCGTTCTTGGCCGGTCGAGCGTCAGCGACCCGACCGCCTACGTAAGTAGGACGCGAGCACGACAACACCAATCACCGCGCCGAGGAATGTGGCGGGTTCGGGGATGGAGTTTGGCCGGCCGGGGGTGAGGACGGGCTGTGGGCCTTGGCCAGGGTTGCCGAAAGGGAAATTGGCGCTCACGCGGGCCAGGTCGTAGGTGATGTCGGTCGGGCCGGAGGTCAGATCGCCGTTGAACCAGGCGGCGGCGGAGGTGGGAGTATTATTGCCGGGGAAGCGGGTGGCGGCGTCGGGCGTGCCCACCGGTTGGGTGAGGATGGCGGTGGTGTAGAGAAGGTCGAAGGTCCCGCCGTCGGTCCAGCCGACGGAATCGAGAATCTGGGCGTCGGCGGGGAGCAATTCTAGTTGGCCGTCGTTGTCGCGGTCGTAGTCCGTGCCTTCGACAATGGGCGTGGGGGAGCTGAAGAGCATGAAGGTAATCGTGCCATTTTCGAGAATTCCGCCGTCCTTATCGAACAGGGGGTCGGTGACGACGCGGGTTTGAGGGGGGACGGAGACGCCCATGGTCGGGGACTGGATGATGAGCAGTCCGTTGCCGCCGAAAGTGAAAGTCCCGAGGCGGACGACGAAATCGGCGACGCCGGCCGATGTCCCATCCCCCTCCAGGGTGGCGAAATAGACGTTGGGGACGATCTGGTTGGGGATTCCCAGCAACTCGACGAATTCGAAGGGATTGTCGGAGCTGCCGCCGGGATTGACCTTAAGCTCGTTGATGAGGGCGGCGGGCGCGGCGGAAAGCGCGCCGCCGAGAAGAACGGCCCACGACCAGGCGAGGCGGGCAAAGGGGTTTCTCATGGGTGTCTTACAGGGATGCTGAATGCGAGTGCCACCGCCGAACGGGAGTGCTGGCTCCGCTGCGGACCGCTGGCCCGGGCGCTGCACAACCGCTAGGTTCCACCCATTTTACCAGAAACTTTACCAAGCGCGCCGCCGGAAGGCGGCGGTAAGCAGTTTTCCGAGTTCTACCACCGTGACCGGGGTCAGGGCGAGGAGGAGAACGAGCCGCCAATCGGTCCACGCGAGGGGAACCAGGTCGAACACACCGCGGGTGATGTGCCACCCAACGAGGCCGAATTGCAGGGCTACGCCGACTGCGATCGCAACGAACAGGAAGGGGTTGGAGAAGAAGCCCAATTCCGGGAGGGTGAACCGCTGGCTGCGGCAACCGAGGGCGTAGAACAATTGCGCAAAGGCCAGCGTGGAGAAGGCGACGGTGCGGGCGAGGGGAAGGTTTTCGGGATCCTGGTTCAGGACCACAACAAAACCCAGGCCGGCAACCAGCGCCATCATGACGCCGCGGAGGATGATCCAGGCGCCGTCTCGCCAGGGAATCAACGGCTGGCGAGGCGGGCGGGGAGGGCGGAGCATGACGTCCTTTTCCGGCGGCTCGACGCCGAGGGCCAGGGCGGGAAAGCTGTCGGTGATGAGATTGATCCAGAGAATCTGGGTCGCTAGCAAGGGGGTCGGCCAGCCGAACAGCGCGGCCACGAACATGAGCAGGACCTCGCTGGCGTTGCTCGACAGGAGGTAGTAGAGGAGCTTCTG
>JALHPA010000219.1 GCA_022842745.1 Pirellulales bacterium | reverse complement strand
CCAAGGCCGCCATCTCTTCGCTCAACTGCTGCACTTCGCTCCATTGTTCGTGGGCGGCGGCTTCTAGCAGCCGGTCGGACCGGCACAGCAACTGATCGGCGGCGTTCGCCATCCGCGAGACCCCCAATCCGAGCCGGGCACTATGGGCCGACGTTGCGGTAGAACGAGATTCAGACATGGCAACACCTCGGAGGGCCAGAGGTTGAGGGCGGGACCGGCGCATGAGAACGCCGGCTATGCAACTCTAGCTCAGAATCCCCCTGTCGCCCGCTCGGCCCCGGATCATTTCTCTTCCTTGCCCAGGGCCAACACGCCCGCTTGCAAAACCGCCGCAATTCGCTCCACGTCGTACACGCTTCCCCCCCAGGTCCCGCCGCTGACCGCCTGGAGCGCCCCCCACAGACGCGTATCGTCCGGCAGCCGCGGATCGGGTTGCAAACTCGCGCCGGGCGGCCGATCCGCGAGTACCTGAGTCCCCACTTCGACGCCAAACTCGGTAATCGCGCCGGTCTCGGGGTCGGTCACTCCCACGAGGTCGACCGAGCCGACCAATCGCGTGCGGTCGATGACGATCCGGATCCGATCCCCGTCCCGCACTTTGCCGATCGGTCCGCCGGCCAACGCCTCCGGTCCCACGTGGCCGATGCAGGCCCCGGTGCTTACCCCGGAAAACCGCGCGTCGGTCACGACCGCCACCTCCCGCCCCCACTCCAGGTGCTTAAGCGCCGAAGTGATCTGATAGGTCTCCTCCATGCCGGACCCCAAGGGACCTCGACAGGACAGCACCAACACGTCCCCAGCCCGTATCGGCCGCGCCGACTGTCCCTTGATCGCCGCCACCGCTTCTCGTTCGCTGTGAAACACCCGCGCCGGCCCGATTTTCCGGTAGACTCCGTCGGCGTCGACCGACCGCGGATCGATGGCGGTGCTCTTGATCACCGAGCCTTCCGGAGCCAGGTTCCCACGTGGAAAACAGACCGTGCTGGTTAACCCGCGCCGCCGGGCCTCTTCTGGCGACAGAATCACGTCCTCGGCGCGGACACCGTCCCGCTCCCACAGCAGTGCCCGTAGCCGCTCCCTCCGCAACGATTTTTCCCACCGGGCAAGCGACTGGCCCAATGATTCGCCACTGACCGTGAGGACGTTTAGATCGAGCAGATCGAGCTCGCGCAAGTGCAGCATCACTTCCGGCGTCCCACCGGCCAGAAAAACCTGGACGGTGGGGTGCCCGACCGGCCCGTTGGGGAGCGCGTCGACCAGCCGCGGCGTGCGGCGGTTGATTTCAGTCCAGTCGTCCACCGTCGGCCGTCGCACCCCTGCCGCGAACGCGATCGCGGGAATATGCAGGACCAGGTTCGTCGAGCCGCCGAACGCCGCATGCACCACCAGGGCGTTGCGAAACGCGGCCTCGGAAAGCACGTCCCGCGTCTTGATTCCACGCTGGTCGAGCCGGGCCAAGGCCCGCGCCGATCGCCGCGCGAGGTCGAGCCAGATCGGCTGTCCGCTCGGCGCCAGCGCCGAGTGCGACAGCGACAACCCCAGGGCCTCCCCCACTACTTGCGCCGTGGCCGCGGTCCCCAAGAACTGGCACCCGCCGCCGGGCGAAGCGCATGCCCGGCATCCCAGCTCCGCCGCCGACTGCAAGTCGATTTCGCCGTGGGCGTACCGCGCGCCGATGGTTTGAATCTTGCCGGCGTCCTCCCCTGCGGCCGGCGGCAGGGTCACTCCCCCTGGAACGAGCACGCAGGGCAAATCCCGCGTTCCGGCCAGGGCCATCATCATGGCCGGCAGCCCCTTGTCGCAGGTGGCGACCCCCAAGACGCCGCGGCGAGTGGGGAGCGAGCGGATCATGCGGCGAAAGATCACCGCCGCGTCGTTGCGGTACGGCAGGCTGTCGAACATCCCGACCGTCCCCTGCGTCCGCCCGTCGCAAGGGTCCGAGCATTGGGCCGCGAACGGCACTCCCCCCAAGGACTTCAGCTCCCGAGCAGCGGCCTCGACGAGCAATCCGACTTCCCAATGGCCGGTATGGAAGCCCAGAGCGATTGCCGTCCCGTCTGCGGCGCGCATCCCGCCCTGTGTGCTTAACAGCAAATACTGCGGCCCGGTCATCTCTTCGGGCTTCCAGCCCATGCCGGCGTTTTGCGACAGCCCGAATAGGTCGCCGCTGGACCATTCGCGGAGCATCTGGTCGTCGAGCGGCAGCGCGCCGGACGGACCGGTTGCTTTCGTGACCACGTTGAGCAGTTCCTTTTCCTGCCCCCCCCAAATGTCGTCGGGGGCGATTTCTCTGGTCAAGGCACGATTGATCATGGCGACTCCGAATGCACCCCAGTCCTGAAAAACGCGGCCCTGGCCAGCAGGCTCGCCGCGGCCGGGACAACCACCGACGCCAACAGGACGTACGGCAGTTCCGACTGCTCCTTCCCCCACCGTCCCAGGAGCGAATAGGCCGCTGCGATGCCCAGATTGGCCAGCGCCACCGGCGGCCAAAACCGCCGCCACGATAGCCCCCCCACTCCCATCGCCAGCACGCTGGCCTCCGCCAGAACCGGCGCCGCGCGGCACAGCACCAGTGTCAGCACGCCGTGCCGCTGGGCCAACCGATCGAAGGCATTTCCGTCCCCGGCCCACTTTTGCGCCCACGGGCGTCCCAGTCGCCGCGCCAGCCCGAAACCTACCGCCGCCCCGAGGGTCAACCCCAGAAACGATGCCCCCACCGCCCAGGGCAGGCTCAATTGCGCTCCCCCGTAGGTGCTCACCAGGCTCGACGGTACGGGCAACAAGATATCGCTCGCCAGAATCCCCACGATCGCCATTCCCAAGATCCCCGGGGAAGCGCCCTCCGAGAGCCAGTCGCCGATCCGTTGCTCCAGCCGCTCCCCAAACAGCAGAAACGGCACGATCGGGATGCTCAGGATCAGTGCGGCCAGTAGCAAGGGCTTCGCCAGCGTCATCATGGCTCCATGATACGCTCCCGCTGGCTCGCCTACGACGGGAAGCTGGAAACGGGCGGGAGCGACGGATGCATAGGAGATAGAGAACCCTTCCGAACCGGTCGGCCTTCGCTGGCGCGCTCCATCCGCCGGTGCGAACCGAACATCTCTCCGGCCCGCGAACTACAACTGCTGGGTCTTGCGAAACTCCGCGATGTCGTCGGGGCGCCCCATCACGATCACCACTTCGTTCGGTTGGAATGTGTGGTCCGATTCGGGATTGAAGATCAGCCCCTGTTGGGATCGCCGGACCGCGACCACCAGCAGCCGGTGGCTGCGGGTCTCGCTCTCCGATAGCTTTTTCCCCACCAGCCGATGGACCTCCGGCAATTGGAACTCATCGATTTCGATTTCCCCCACGGCCGTCTCCGATACGGCTTCCAGCAGCTCCGTGGACGATGGCCGCATAATCATCGAAGCGATCCGCGAGGCCCCAATCGAGGCCGGCGCCACCACCCGATCCGCCCCGGCCCGGATCAACTTCTTCTCGGTCGTCTCCAGCTCCGAGCGGGCAATGATCTGCATCCGCCGGTTCATATCCCGCGCGGTCAAGGTGATGAACACGTTCTGGGCGTCTCCCGGCAGCGCCGTCACCAGGCTTTTGGCCCGGTCGATCCCCGCCAGTTTCAAAGTCGGCTCTTCGGTCGCGTCTCCCCGCAAAAACAGATGCCCGTCCAGCCGCGCTTCCGTCACGCTGTTTTCGTCCTGGTCGATCACCAGCAGGCGTTCGCGGCTCCGTTTCAGCCGGTTGGCCAATAGCCGCCCCATGCGGCCATAGCCGCAAATAATCACATGGTTCTTCAGACTGTCGATCTCGGTCTTCATCCGCCGCTGGCCCATCGCCCGTTCAAATTCCCCGGCCGCGATAAACTGCAAAAATCCGCCAAACGTGTACCCCACCAGGGTGATGCCCACCACCATCACCGCGATCGTCCACACCTGCTCCACAGGCTCCAGCGCGCTCGATTCCCCAAAACCGACCGTGGCCACGGTGATCACCACCATGTAGAACGCGTCGAGCCACTCCCAGCCCAGGATCCGATAGCCGATCACCGACACCAGAATCACGATCGCCAGCGCGGTGGCCCCAGCCCGCAGTCGATACACCGACGATTTCATGTATGGTAATCGGCGTTCAGCCGCACGTACTCGGCGGTCAGGTCGGTGGTGATAAAGCGGATCTTCCCGTTCCCCTCGCCAAACGTCAACTCAATCCGCGTGTCCCGTTGATCGCGGATCGACGCCGACACCTCGGCCGCCACAAACGCCGCCGGCGCTCCGGAATCGTACAGCAAAAAGCCATTCACTTTTAGCTGAATCTTGCGGGGATCGAACGGCACGCCTGCGTAGCCGGCCGCGGAGATGATCCGCCCCCAATTCGGATCCCCGCCCGCCACGGCGGTCTTGACGAGCGGGCTGTCGGCGACCGACTGGGCGATTTGCCGCGCCGCATCGCGGCTGGCGCAGCCGGCCACGTCCAGCGTAATCACGTGCGTCGCCCCTTCGCCGTCGTTGGGAATGGCCCGCGCCAGTTCGCCGCACACTTCGTGCAACGCCGCGCAGAACCGCTCGAACTCCGACCCTTCCAGGGGGCTTCCCCCCGCCGCCCCGTTGGCCAAGAGCAGCACGGTGTCGTTGGTGCTCATGTGGCCATCCACCGAAATGCAGTTGAACGTATCGTCCACAACGCTCGATAGCGCTCGCTGTGCCGCCGCCGGCGAGAGCGCCGCGTCGGTCAGCACCAGCCCCAGCATTGTCCCCATTCGCGGCGCGATCATCGCCGCCCCTTTCGCCATCCCGGCAATCCGCACCGAGCGGCCCCCCACCTCCAGCGTTCGCCCAGACAGCTTGTGGACCGTGTCGGTGGTCATCATGCTCCGCGCGGTAAGCACCAGCGACTCCTGGTTGTTTCCCAATTGCTCCGCGCACCGCTTGAGGCCGGCGCCAATTTTCTCCAGCGGCAGAAATTCGCCGATAATCCCCGTCGACAGCACCAGAGCCTGTCCCGTCCCCTCCCCCGCGGCCGCGACGGCCAGATCCGCCATCCGCGCCGCGTCCGCCAGCCCCCGCTCGCCGGTGCATGCGTTGGCGTTGCCGGAATTCACCGCCACCGCTCGGAATCCCTCTCCCGGGGTCCGCGCCCGATCGAACGCCACCGGTGCGGCGAAAACCAGGTTGCTGGTGTAAACTCCCGCTGCCACGGCCGGCGGGTCGGACACGACCAGCCCGCAATCCTCCCGGGTGGCGTTCCGTTTGATCCCGCAATGCACGCCCGACATCCGGTAACCGAGGGGAATTGCGATCGACATGGGCAAGAATCGTTCGTCGTTAACGGAAACAAAGACCTGGAAAACCCCGATTCACACTTTTCCTGCCCCACCCCCGCGCGGCGCTCGCCGGACCGTTCATCCGTCAAATCAATCCGGTCGTTTCCGCGAAGCCATACATCAAATTGAAATTCTGCACCGCCGCTCCCGAGGCCCCTTTCACCAGGTTGTCCAGCGAACTGAACAACAACGCCCGCCTGCGCACCGTCCGCGCCGCCAGATGGCAGAAATTCGTGCCGCTGGTGTCTTTGGAACTGGGGAGATGATCCACGACCTGCACAAAAGGTTCACCGGCATAGAATTCGCGCCACACGGCCAGCAATTGGCTTTCGGTTACCCCCTTCGCCGGTCGCGTATAGATCGTACTCAGAATCCCCCGGTCCATGGGGGCAAGATGCGGCGTAAAGATCACCTCCGGCTTCCGCCCCGTCGCTCGGCCGATGATCTGCTCGATCTCAGGGGTGTGCCGGTGCTTCCCGACGCCATAGGCGCTTAGACCCTCGTTGCACTCCGGAAACAGCGTATTGAGCTTGGGGGTCCG
>JALHPA010000218.1 GCA_022842745.1 Pirellulales bacterium | reverse complement strand
AGGCGTTGACCGTCGATCAGCCTTTGGTCGTCAAAGTCGAGGCTCCGCCCGCCAAGTAGGGGCCTTCTCCCCGTTATTGATACCCACCGTTTGCCGTCCACCCGCCGCCCGCGTGGCCAGGGAGATCGTTATGACAACATTGCACCGTGTCCTATTCGCCACGTTGTTGGCCGCACAAATTGGCTCGCCGCTGACGGCGGCCGAGGGGGACAAGCCCACGCCGCTGCCCGTGGCCGAGATCAAGCGGGACAAGCCGGTCGATTTCGCGGAGGTGAAGAAGATCCTGGCCAAGAATTGCCTCGCCTGCCACAGCGGCTCGAAGGCGGAAAGCAGTCTGGTTTTGGAGTCGCCCGAGAGCATGCGCAAAGGGGGAGACAGCGGCCCGGCGCTCGTGCCCAAAAAGGGGGAAGCCAGCCTGCTGTTTCAGGTCGCGGCCCACCGGCAGGATCCGGTCATGCCCCCCCCTGACAACAAGGTCAACGCGGCGCCGTTGACGCCCGAGGAGCTGGCGGTCTTGAAGTTGTGGATTGACGAGGGAGCGGCCGGCCAGGCGACCACGCCCCCCCCGGCACTCGTCTGGCAAGCGGTGCCGACCACGGTCAACCCGATTTTGGCCACCGCGATGAGCGCCGACGGGCAGTTCGCCGCCTGCGGCCGGGCCAACGAGATCTACGTGTATAACGTCGGTTCCGGGCGGCTGGCCGCGCGGCTGATCGATCCGTCGCTGTCGGCGCAGGGGGCTTCGCGGGGTGGGGTGGCGCACCTGGACATGGTCCAATCGCTGGCATTCAGCCCGGCGGGCGACCTGTTGGCGTCGGGCGGTTTTCGTGAGGTCAAGCTGTGGCGCCGGCCGCGGAACGTCCGGAGCGCCGAATTGTCGGGCGCGGCGGAACCGGCGACGGCGTTTGCCGTCAGTCCCGACGGCAAATGGGCCGCCGCTGGCGAGCCGAGCGGGGCGATTCGAGTCTGGAAGCTGGAAAATGGACAGATCGTGCATAATCTGAGCGGCCACACGGCGGCGGTCACGGGAGTGCGGTTCGCGGCGGACGGCTCGCGGTTGTTTTCTTCGTCGAAGGACAAAACGGTGCGGGCCTGGAAGGTCGCCGACGGCGCCGCGGATGGCCAGATCGCCACGCCGGCGGAAGTCAACGGCTTGGCGCTGGTCAATGAAGCTAAGGAACTGGTGACGGCCGAAGGGGACAATGTGCTGCGCGTATGGCCGTTGCCGGCGGTTCCCGCTCCGGCGGAGGGGGTCAAGCCGCTGAAGGAGTTGAAGGGGCACGGGGGCGCGGTCACGGCGGTCGACGCGGTATGGCCGGGCGGCAAGATAATTGTCTCCGGGTCGGCGGACGGCTCCGTGCGGCTGTGGAATTGGGACAACGCTCAGCAGATTCGGCAGATGGACCACGGCGGCGGCCCGTTGGTAACGGTCGCGATCAGCGCCGACGGCAAGCGCGTCGCCTCCAGCGGCGCAAGCGCAAACGCGAAAATTTGGAACGCCGAGAATGGGCAGCCCATCGCGGAACTTAAGGGAGACATCCAGGATCGGTTCCTGGTGGGCAAGCTGGAGCGGGAATTGAATCTTTCGCGCTCCAAGGCCGCGGATCGCAAACGGGAGATTACCGAGGCGGAGCAACTGGCGAAGAAGGAAGCCGAGGCGCTGCCCAAGGCGACCGAAGCGAAAGCCGCCGCCGACAAGGCGCTGGCCGAGAAAACGGAGAATCTCAAGAAGCCCACCGAGGCCAAGCAAGCGGCGGACAAGGAACTGGCCGATGCCCAAGCTGCGGCCAAGCTTGCCGCCGACGAATTTGCCAAGGCCAAGGAAGCGGCGGACAAGGAACCGGCCAACGCCGATCTGGCGAAAGGACGAGACGAAGCTCAGAAAAAATCCAACGAGGCGGCGGAGAAGGTCAAACAGGGGGAAAAGAAGGTCGAGGAAGCGCAGAAGCCGCTGAAGCAGGCCGAGCAAGAGCAGAAAGCCGCCCAAGTCGCCGCGGAGTCGGCTCAGCGCAACCTGGATGCCTCGCAGAAAGCCTCCCAGAAGGCGGCCGAGGCCGTGCCGCTCGCCAAACAAGCCGCCGATCAGGCCGACGCCGCGGTGAAGCAGGCCGAGGGGGCCTTGGAAGCGGGAAAGAAGAAGGCGACCGAGGGGGAGAAGCCGATTCGAGCGCTGGCCTTCTCGGCCGACGGCGCATCGTTGGCGACCGGCGGAGAGAATCAGGTTGTGCAGGTATGGAATACAGAAGACGGCGCTCCACTCGACCAAATGGTCGGACTTGGAGGGCCGGTCACGGCCGCGGCGTTCGCTCCCAATGGTTCGCTGTGGACCGCGGCGGCGAACAAATCGGTCGTGTGTTGGAATGTGACGCCCGATTGGGTGTTGGAACGGACGATCGGCAAAGTCGACGATCCAGGCGTCTTCGCGGACCGGGTTATTTCGCTGGAATTCAACGCGGATGGCACGCGTCTGCTCACGGGGGGCGGGGAACCGTCGCGCTCCGGCGAGCTGAAGCTGTGGAATGTGTCCGATGGAGCGCTGATAAAGAGCTGGACCGATCCGCACAGCGATACGATTTTCGCGGCGCGGTTTTCGCCCGGTGGCGACAAGATCGCGACCAGCGCCGCCGATCGGTTCGTGAAGATCTGGACGTCGGCCGATGGCAAGTTCGAGCGGGCTTTGGAGGGGCATACCCATCACGTCCTGGGAGTGGCCTGGCGCCTGGACGGCAAGATCCTGGCCAGTTGCTCTGCCGACAACACGATCAAACTGTGGGATCCGGCCTCGGGGGAACAAAAGCGGACGATCGCGGGGTCGAGCAAGGAAATTACCTCGATCGCGTTTCTGGGCGACTCTCCCCGCGCGATCGCCAGCTTTGGCGATAGCGTCGTGCGGCTGTACAACAGCGACTCGGGGGGGAACGAAAAGAACTACGGCGGGGCCGCGGACTTTGTCTATTCCGCGGCGGCAAGCGCCGACGGCAAATGGGTGGTCGGCGGAGGCCAGGACGGGGTGCTGCGCGTCTGGAATGCCGACAACCAGCAGGTGGTGCGCACGTTCGACCCGGCCAAACCGAAGTAGGCGGGAATGGCGGGCGTAGTATCGCTTGGGGCGCTTCCCCTGGTAAATCCCGCATGCCGGACTAGGATGGCGGATAACCATCCGACCAGGACGACCCCATGACGCATGCGTGGCACGACGTAACCCCCGGCGAGCGGCTGCCGGCCGAGTTCACGTCGATCATCGAGATCCCGATGGGATCGAGCGTGAAGTACGAGCTGGATAAACAGACGGGCTTGTTGAAGCTCGATCGGATGCTGTACTCGGCGGTCTATTACCCGGCCAATTACGGTTTCATTCCGCAAACCTTGGCCGAGGACGACGATCCGCTGGATGTGCTGGTGCTGTGCCAGGAACCGGTGGCGCCGCTGACGATGGTCAGATCCCGCGCGATCGGACTGATGACGATGGTCGACAGCGGCAAGCGCGACCACAAGATTCTGGCGGTGGCGCTCAACGATCCGGAATACAACGGGTTTGAAGAGGCGGGGGAGCTGCCGCCGCACCGGCTGAACATGCTTCGCCGGTTTTTCCAGGACTACAAACAACTGGAAGGGAAGGCGGTCGAGGTGGACGAGATGCAGCCCGCCGCGGCGGCCTTGCCGACGATCGAGGACGCTCTCGAACGGTACAGCGCCCACCGGCGGCGCGGCTTCCAGGGGGGGCCATTGCCTGTGGCCGCGCGGAAATAAGGACCGCAATCCCGCCGAGGCGCCGCCCATGTCGATTCTCGATACTATTGTCGCGACCAAGCGCCGCGAAATCGCTCAGGCCGCCGCCATTCGCCCGTTGGCGGAGGTTCGCGCCGAGGCGGCGTCCGCCCCCCCAGCCAGGGATTTTTTCGCCGCGCTCGCCGCGCCCGGGCCGATCAAACTGATCGCCGAGATCAAGAAGGCCAGCCCTTCCGCCGGTCTCATTCGGGCCGATTTCGATCCGGCCGCTATCGCCAAGACTTATGCCGCGCACGGCGCGGCGTGCTTGAGCGTGCTGACCGACGAGCCTTTTTTTCAGGGCCGGCTGGAGTATCTGGCGGCGGCGCGGGCGGCAGCGCCAATACCCGCGCTGCGCAAGGATTTCATCCTGGAGGAGTATCAGCTCTTTGAAGCCCGGGCGGCCGGAGCGGACGCGGTGCTGTTGATCGCCGAATGCTTGGACGATTGCGGCCTGCGCTCGCTTCATAACCGGGCCATCGAGCTGGGAATGACGCCGCTGGTCGAGCTATACGAGCCGGAGAACCTGCCGCGAGTGCTGGAGGCGGGGGCAACGTTGGTGGGGGTCAACAATCGCGATCTGCGCAGCTTTCAGGTCGATCTTGACCACACGCTGCGAATGCGGGAGCGGGTTCCGGCGGAGTGCCTGCTGGTGGCCGAAAGCGGCATCGCCAGCCGCCAGGATGTATTGCGGCTGCAAGCCGCTGGCGTAAACGCCATGCTGGTGGGGGAGAGCCTGATGCGGCAGGCCGACATCGGCGCCGCGGTCGACGCCCTGCTCGGAAATTGAATGCCGGTCAGCGCATTGGGGCGGCCTTCCAGACCGTCACCGGTCAACCATGCAGCTTGCGGAGCATCGCGACCAGATTCGCCCCCAGCCGCTCGACGGCGGCCTGTCGGGCCGGATCCTTGAGTTTTCCTTGCTCGTCGAAAGCCTGGTGGGCGGCCGAGAGGGCGACTTGTTCTGGCAGTACCAGCACCCCGATGTTTCCGAGAATTGCCCGGACGTGGACCAGCCCGCGCAATCCTCCGAGACCTCCGGGCGATGCACTCATCAGGGCCGCAACGCGCCCCGCGTAGCAAGCCAGCGACGGATCGCCGGGCGTGGCGCGGGAGGTCCAATCGATCGTGTTCTTCAAGACGGCGGTGATCGAGCTGTTGTATTCCGGGGACGCGATCAACAGGCCCTGGTGTTCGTGCATGATCTGTTTCAGGCGGAGGGCGTTGTCGGGAAAGCCCGCTTTCTCCAGGTCTTCATCGAACAGCGGCAGGGGATAGTCCCGCAGCCGGATGTGGGTCACTTTCCCGCCGGCCGCTTCTGCCGCGGCCACGGCGATTTTCGATAATTGATGGTTGTAGGAACCCTCGCGGAGGCTGCCGGCCAGGGCCAGAATCTTGGGGATGTAAGTCATTGGCAAAGGGACCAAGGGCTGGAGGAGTACGCAAGGATTTTGACTGCCGGCGCCCCATTCCGCTAGCCAGGTTTGTGCGGCCGGTCGCAAACCGTGAGCCGGGCGAGCTGTTCTGGACCGTTGCGCGTCATGTCGAGTCGTGTCATATCGCGCCGCCCCTGGACCACTAAGGGGCAATGGGCTAAGCTACACGGCTTACAAAACGTCGAGTTTCCGGATATCCAGAGTTTCTTGTTTGCGGACGCCCCTCTAAGCGGGCGGTAACCGGTATGTATGCAGTGTTTCGAGATGGCGGTCGGCAGTACAAGGTGGAAGCCGGCCAGGTGATCGAGGTCGATTTTCGCGATCTGCCGGCCGGGGAGGAAATTCGCTTTGACCAGGTGCTCTGCACTGGAGGAAACGGCGACTCCAAGCTGGGGACGCCGCTATTGTCCGGCGCGTTGGTCCGCGCGGAGGTGTTGGGGCCGGTCAAGGGTCCCAAGCTGGTGGTGCAAAAATTCCGCCGGCGCAAGAACTCCCGCCGCAAGACCGGCCATCGCCAGCTTTTGACCCGCGTGAAGATCAGCGCTATCTCCAACTGAACAGTCTGCGTTTTGTGCGGTTGGCGGCTGGGATCGCACTGTGGGCGGTACTGGTGCGCGCGTTTTGGGCGGGTGGGCCAGGTTCCGCCAGTTGGGTCTATCTTCGGTCCTTCTTGGGGCC
>JALHPA010000217.1 GCA_022842745.1 Pirellulales bacterium | reverse complement strand
ACCACGGCGTGTCCCACGGGGTCGCTTTTGTCTGCGATTCGATCTTCAGTTCCGGCGGCTTGTTTTTCAGTTCTTCGAGCAGTTTGGGAAAGTCCTCGTAGGGCACGGCCCGCCCCGCCGGCGCGGTGATCTTCGACAGCCCTGCCAGCAGCGCCGGGCGGGCGGCCGGATTGTCCAGCTCCAGGTCCTGATCGTGGACCACGAACCGGCCCGATGCCTGGCCCAGCGACGCCCCCCCCGCCAGTCCGCTGACTTCGATCCGATAATCCCCGGCGTTTTGAGTGTCGCTGGCGGCCCCAGTCCACTTGTCCCCTGCCCGCGACAGCCGCAAGGGGAGGCGCGAACCATCGGGCCGCACCAATTGTCCGCTCAGGGCCGCATCGGCCGGAATATCGGGCGTCGCGGAATTCAGACCGGCCGAAAATTCGATCCGCCGGCCGGGGGAAATTCGCCGCTGGTCGAGCTTGACCCAGACCGATCCCGCGCCCGATTCGTCCACATGCGCCAGCCACAGGATGACCTGTCGCCAGAAACGGCGGTGGATCTGGCCGAAGCCCTGCATCGCCCATTGCCAGGTCGAGTCGCCGCCAAAGGCCAGCACTCGCCCCGCTCCCGGCTCGAGCGCCGCCAACAGCACATTGCCGTCGGGCGTGACCGCCAGCGACTTGGCCGTGCGCTTCAAGGCCCGAAAGGCGTTGGCCCCCAACAATGGCGGCAGCTTCCGCCACTCCCGCTCGTTTGCCTCCCGCCCGGCAAGCTGCATAAACGACACGCCGCCGAATCTTTGGTCGGGGATCATCACCAGCGGCCCCGGCAGGTGTACCTTGGGGTCCTTGATGATGGGCTCGTTGAACTGCTGCCGAGTGGCCCGGTCCAGGTCTCCCACCTCCAAGGGCAAGATGTCGGCCAGCGGCGTCCGCTGGTAACCTCCCGGCCAAAAGCTATGGTACCCGCCGATCATCATCAATCCCGCCCCCCGTTCCACCGCCTGGACCAGCGCTGAGAGGTTTTCGGTGCTGAAGGCGGTCGAATCCAGGTCCCCGAGAATGTACACGTTGTACTTCCCCGGCTGGAACTTTTCCGCCATTTCCGCCTGCCACCGTTTACGGCTGGCGTCGTCCCTCAGCCGCCGCTCGTCGAACCGCAGCAATTCCAGCCGAATATCGGGCGAGGCGTCGATGGCCCGCTTAATCCACCGCGTCTCGGGCCGAAGCTGACCCTCCAGGTACAGCACGTTCAGCCCCCCCTCGAGCACGGTGATAAACGTGCTCAGCTCGTTGTTCGTCGTGACCAGCTCCGTTTGTCCGTCGGGGGCGATCGCTCGCAACGTTACTTTGTACTCCCCCGGGGTTTGCGGCACATAAATTTCGCTGATCGAAATCTGCTGATTACTTTCGTTCGCTGTGACCTTTTGGCGAGCGACCGTTTCCATTTTTCCCGGCGACGTTTCGAACAGCACCTCGATCGGAATCTCGCGATTCACCATTCCATCCACGCGTAGCGTTCCGGCGACCGTCAATTCGTTCTTGACGTACACCGTCGGATTGACCAGCAACTCGGTAATCGCCAAATCGCGGGCCTGGCTGGCGGCCCGCTCCTGCCCAAAACTGAGCGAATACAAGGGAATTCCCTGCCGCGCCAGTTCCCGCGCTTCGGTCTGCGGCGCGATGTCGCGCGGCGCATACGCCTGCTGCGCTCCGTCGCTCAACAGGATCACCGCCGCGACGCGTTTGCCGCTTTCGCGGAGCCGCACATCCTTCAGCGCCGCGCCGATTGCCGTTTGCTTCCCCGTGGGCTGCGGGCCCAAATCAACCGGGCCGGCGTTCAGTTCCCGCGGTGCAATGTCCGCGTCGAACGTATACAGCTTGACCTCGTAGCCTGCCTCGGCGCTGGCCAACTCCCGCAGCGCCGGCGAGGCGTCGGCGAGCGTCCGCCGCAACGCCTCCCAGCGGCTCACCGAACCGGTTTCGTCCTCGATCTGCATGCTCTTCGACCGATCGGCAAGCACCACGATCGTCGCTGGCAGGCGCGATTCCTTGGTGTAGATGAACGTCGGCCGCAGCATCGCCAGCACGATGAACAAGAAGATGGCCAGCCGCATCGCCAATAGCGCGTACCGCTTGCCACGGCTCAGCCGCCGCAGTTCCGGGCTAAGCAGCATCAATAGGCCCACGAGCGCAGCGCCACACACCACGACCAACGTCGGGCTGTCAAACACCGGGTTCAGCGACCATTCACCCATCGGAAAATCTGCCGAATCCAACGCCAAGGGGCGGACTCTTGGCCTGCGATCGACGCCTCACTTGGCATACGCCGTGTCGCGGAACGAATCCACCGCCGAGCGCGGCGCCGCGGCCGAGCGCCAATCGCGGCGATAAAAACGATTGGCCAACAAATGCTCCAACCCCAGGATCAGCGCCACCAATAGAATCAGCAGCGGATACAATTCCCGCCCGACCCGCCCCAAAGTGACATCCCGGGTCAGCTCGTCCCGGTTGCGAGCCAGGCGGTAGCGTTTTTCTCCTAACGCAGCATCCAAATCCGCCGGGGCGATCCGATCCAACAACGTCTCCCGCGCCGCCAGGTTGGCGCTAAACCCCAGTTCCACGCCCGATTGCGTCCCCCCCGCGTTCAGCCGGTAGTTGCCGACCGCCGTGGCGGTGCTGATCGACAGCGCCCGCTGCTGGTCGTCGACCGTTTGCGGAATCAGATCCCCTTGCGGCGTGGTCAGCGTAAACACTCGGTTCGCGTCTCCCTCGGGCGTGCGCAAGACCACCGTCTCTCCCGCCAAGAAGTTGAAACGATCCTCGGCGCTACCCACCAGGTAGTCGAACATTCGGTTCGCCAACACGAAAAACGGCCAGGGGGCGAAACCGGTTGGCAGAATATTCCAGGCTTCCGGATCGTTGGCCCCGTCGGAGACGGGCGTGGAAAGCGTCAACACCCGTCCCTTGCCAACCGGCTTTTCCATGAGCGCTGGCCTGCCGTTGTTGTACGGAACAATGACATTGACGCCGTTGTCCAGCGACTCGAACTGCCAGTAGCGAAACACGGGAAACTCCGACCACGGAACCTGGCTCTCCCGCGCACGGAACCCGGCCAACACCGGATGCTGCAAATCCTGCGGGGCCAAAAACAGGTCGCTCGTCGAACCAGCTCGGGTTTTCAACGGTCCCGGCAACAGCTCCCGCGCCGCCGGATTCTCAAAGTCCTTAATCTCTCCCACGTTGCGCCCGAGAAACAGCGCCACCCCGCCCCCTTGGCTCGCATAGCTTTGCAGCTTTTCCCAAGCCGCCGCAGAAAGGGGGGGGGGATCGAGCAAACAGACCGCCGCAAACGTCTCCAGCGGCGTCTCGGCCAACTGCTCGAAGGGGATCACTTTGGTGTCAAAGTTCGCCTCGTTGCGAGCGCGCAATTCCGACGGCGCAAGCGCCTGCGTCAGCGACAAAGCGGTCTCCTCGACCGGGGCCGGCGCCGCCACCAGGACCTTGAACGCCGGCCGCACCTGGACCGTGAAAAACCGGGTGTCGTCGGCCGGCAACGGATCGTCCCCGACGATCCGCACAAATCCCTGATGAAATCCCTCCTCCAGCCCCCCCAGCAAAAACTCGGCTGGCAACGCCTGTCCTCCCAGCCAGCCAAACGACTGCTCCCGCTTCTTCTGTGGCAGGCCGTTCTTGTCCAACAAATATACCGCTACCGACCGCTCTTCTCCCGGTCCGGCGCGCAAGAGGTCGCACTCGATCCGCAGCCGGCCGTTCTGGGCCAACGTCTGCGCCGACAGCCGCAAATCCCCCAGAGAAAAGTCCCGCGGCTCGGTCACCCCCACGTCGATCACGTAGATGGCAATGTTCGTCTCGGTCGCCAGCTTCTCCCGCAGCCGGCTCGCCGCTTCGCTCGGCCAACCCGCGCGCGCAAGATCGGTGAATAAATACACCTCCTTGCGCTCAAGCGGACTATCGCGAACGATCCGCAGCGCCGAAACCACAACGTCCAGATACGGCTGGGCTGCCGAGACGGCGGACAACTTGTCGATCCGTTGCTTGGCCGCGCCCAGGTCGACGGCGAAGCTGCCCGTCAACGAGGCCGAATCCATCACCGCCACCTGGCTCTCGGGCGGAAGCTGCGGCAACAGCCAGGTCGCGAATTCGCGCGCCGCCTCCAGCCGCGAGCGATTCTCGTGGCGATACTCCATTCGCGGCGATGTGTCGAAAACAAACGCCGCCGCCACTGGGGCTTCCTGATCCCCCAAAAAATTCGCGCTTTGAACGCTGGGCCGCGCCAGCGCCAGCGCCAAGAGCAGAATCGCCAGGCAGCGCAGCGCCAACAATAACCAATGCCGCAGCCGCAGCCGTCGCCGGTTGGCATCTTGCCGCTGCTGAATGAATCGCAGGGCCGGAAAAATATAGTGCTTCGGCTGCTGGCGCATGATCAAGTGCAGCACGATCGGCGCCGCAACGAACGCCGCGCCCGCCAGCAACAGAGGGGTCAAAAACGTCAATGCCATGCGATTGCTTCGGTCCCAAGCGAGGAAAATGGGCGTCTGCCGCTCATGCTCGCCGTCGCCGATTGACAAGGTACTCGGTCAACGCCCGGTCGAACTGCATGCTGGTGTCCAGCGGCACGTAGTCGATTCCGCTTTGCAAACTTTGGAGGCGATACCGGTCGCGAAACGCCGCCAGCTCGTCCAGGTATTCCGCGCGGTAGTGGTCCGCGTCCACTTGCATTTTCGCGAGCGTTTCCGGTTCTTCCAGTTCGACCATGCCAGCATAGGGGAAGCGCACCTCGGCCTCGTCCAGAATGTGGAACAGGATCACGTCGTGCCCGCCGTGCCGCAATCGCCGCAGCGACTGCAACACCGGCTCGGGATCGGTCAACAGATCGCTGAAAATCATCACCAGACTGCGGTGCCGCAGCATGGCGGCGATCTGAACCAGGCTTTTGGCAACGTCCGTCTTGCCGGTCGGCTGCAAGCGGGCCAAGAGCGACAGCACGTGGCCGATCTGCGTCCGCTTGCTCTTGGCCGGCAGGCTCTGGCGGATTTGCTCGTCAAACGTGATTAGCCCCACCGGATCCTGCTGCTGCACCATCAAGTAGCAGAGCGCCGCGGCCAGGCAAATTCCGTACTCGAACTTGGTCAGGTCCTGGCGGTAGGTGTATCCCATCGACTTGCTAAGATCCATCACCAGATAACCGGTGATATTGGTCTCGGCCTCGAATTTCTTGACGTAATACTTGTCGGTCTTGGCGTATACCAGCCAATCGATGTCGTCCGGGTCGTCGCCGGGGGTGTACTTGCGGTGCTCGCTGAACTCCACGGAAAACCCGTGAAACGGGCTGGCATGCATTCCCTGCAAGAACCCTTTCACGATGAATTGCGCGCGCAAATCGAGCCGGGAAATCTGGCGAATCACCTCCGGCTTCAGATACTTTTCAACGGTGGCCATGAGTTACGCACTTCACTCGCGTTCAGGAGCCTCAAGCGCGCCGGCCAACGACAGACGCCATCGAACTATAAATTGGGCATGAGATGGAGGCGCGCGTCGCTTCACCGCTTCTCAAACTTCGGAATCTCCGGCGTTGGGATCTCTTTCAATAGCCGCTCGATCACCCCTTCGCTGGTGATTCCTTCCGCTTGCGCTTGAAAATTCGTGCTGATCCGGTGCCGCAGGACCGGCGCGGCGCACTTGCGCACGTCGTCGATCGCCACGCTGAATCGCCCTTCCATCGCCGCCAGCGCCTTGCCGCCGTGGATTAAAAACTGCCCCGCCCGCGGTCCCGCCCCCCAATCCACCAACTCGCGCACGAACGCCGGCGCGCTGTCGTCCTTCGGCCGCGTGGCGCGGACCAGCCTGGCCACGTACTTGATGATGTATTCGCTCACCG
>JALHPA010000216.1 GCA_022842745.1 Pirellulales bacterium | reverse complement strand
GTCGTAGGCCAGTCCGATATCAAGGTCCTGCAATTCAGCCCGGAGGTTCCGCATCGCCCGTGGGTCGGTAATGGCGGCCTCGTGGATTTCCAGCACAATCGGTTGACCGGGGTATTCTCCGCGCGCTTGCTGCAGCGACGCCAACAGTCCCGAACCTTGCATTTCACTCGGATGCGTGTTCACGAACAACGCTGGACCTCCGGGCAGTTTGGCGCCGACCCGAATGCCTTCCGCCCGCAACATCGCGCTCAATTCGCACTCCATTCCGAGCGTAGTGGCGACATTGAACATGACCAGCGGACTTTGTAAGCCCTCCAAATTGCTGCGGCCGAGCGATTCGTATCCCACCATTCGCCGGTCTTCCAGTCGCACGATCGGTTGAAAGTGGGGAATGACCAACCGATCGTTGAGCAACCGATCGAACTGGATCAGAGCCAAGGGCCACTCGCCGGGAGTTTGGGCCAGAGTCTGGCGGTTAGAACCGCCCGCCCGCTCGCGTGCCAGTCGGAATACCAAACTGGCGAACTGAACCAGATCCCCTTCGTTCAGCCGGTGCTCCCCGAAAATTCGCTTCCCGTTTACAAAAGTGCCGTTGGTACTCCCCAGGTCGCGCACTCTAAGTTCGGCATCCGAACCCCGGAATTCTGCGTGTTGCTTAGAAATCGTTGGATCGGCGAGGCAACACGGAAGGTCCTGCAGTCGTCCAACTCGAAAGGGCAGTTGCACCAAGGGGACACGACGGTTTGACTGGGCGGAGTCCCCGCAACCGATCATACACCACGTCGTTTCGGAGGTGAGCACTGCCGAAGAGTTCATTCGCAATCTCTCGCGCCCCGCCGTTGTGGCTGTTGCCCAGGCGGCGTCCCACCCGAGCCCATCCCGCGCGATAGGAAGATCGCAGCGGAACTTAGGAAGTCTTAGTCACGATCGGGGGATGAGCAAACCGTGCCTGGGCGGAACGAAAGTCCGGAGAGGGAACCGGCGCAACCAGAACTACCCGCATGAGCTCCCCAAGCCGGCCTGGGGAAGTCCACAACCGGGGGCGAAAATCGATAACAGGGGCCACTTCTAACGGTTTACGACACAAACCGCTTTCATTGGCTTGCCGCCGGACAGCGGAACCGATAAAATCCGGGTTTTCCCCTCGCAGGCAGTGTCCGCGCGATTTTGTAAGCCGTTATTTGCAGGCGGTTTACCAGCTTGGCGACACGCATTGCCGTTGGTCGTCGCATTTGACCGTTGAGCTATGAATACGAAAACCTTTGTCGCCCAACCGGGCCAAATCGATCAAAAATGGTGGCTCGTCGACGCCTCGGATAAAGTCGTCGGGCGTCTAGCGAGCGAAATCGCGATGGTGCTGATGGGAAAGCACCGTCCGACTTACACTCCCCATGTCGACACGGGCGACTTCGTGGTCGTGGTGAACGTGGAAAAAGTTCGCTTTACGGGCAAGAAGTGGCAGCAGAAGAAATACAACTGGTACACCGGTTATATGGGTTTGCGCAGTGAAACGGCCGAAAAGCGGCGGGACCGCAGGCCGGAACTGATCCTGCAAGAGGCAGTGCGGCGAATGATGCCGAAGAATCGCCTAGCAGTGAAAATGATGGATAAGTTGAAAGTGTACGCTGGTGGCGAGCATCCCCACCAGGCCCAGCAGCCTGTGCCGCGCGAAATGGCCGCCCGGTAGGCTTTCGGTTGGCACGGCTCGATGAGGCTTTTTTCAGACTAACGGAATCACGATTTATCGCTATGGCAACTGATACTCTTCCGGTCGGCAGCGGCAAAAACGATATCTTGGGAACAGGGCGGCGAAAGACCTCGGTCGCGCGGGTCCGCGTGCGATCTGGGTCCGGCAAGATCTCCATCAATGACCGCTCCTTGGAAGAGTACTTTCCGTCAGTCAAGGACCAGATTCAGGTTCTAGATCCGTTATTGCAAACCGATCGGCGGAACTCGGTCGACGTAGTGATTCTGGTCCACGGCGGAGGCCCTTCCGGTCAGGCTGGGGCTTGCAAAATGGGGTTAGCCCGCGCATTGCGGCTCTTCGATCCAGGCTTGGATGACTTGCTGCGACATTCCGGCCTGTTGACCCGCGACGGGCGAATGAAAGAGCGGAAAAAGTACGGACTTCGCGGCGCTCGGCGTGGAACCCAGTTCTCGAAGCGTTAATCGCATGGCGGTGCGTCGAAGCACGAGACTTTCCAGTGCAGGATATCGCCATGCCGGACGCACCAAGCACGAGGGTGCTCGCGGAGGGACGGTATCTTCGCCTGATCGCTCAGGACCATTGGGAGTATGCCGATCGTTGCAATGCGCACGGCGCCGTCGCGATTGTGGCGGTGACGGGCCAACGCGAATTGCTTCTGGTCGAGCAATTTCGCATTCCGCTGGGAAACCACGTCATTGAGTTGCCCGCAGGCTTAGTGGGCGACGAAACAGGCACAAAGGACGAGCCACTTTCGCAGGCGGCTACCCGCGAGCTGCTTGAGGAGACAGGCTATCGCGCGGGTGAAATGCTATGGCTTACGCGTGGGCCGACGACGGCCGGATTGGCGACCGAGATCGTCGACTTCTTCCTGGCTCAGTCCTTGGTGCAAGAGCACCCGGGGGGCGGCATCGAACACGAATCGATTGTGGTCCATGCCATCCCGTTGGATGAAGTGGAAAGCTGGTTGAGATCGCAAAGTGATCAAGGGCGACTCATCGATCCAAAGATCTATGCCGGCCTCTATCTTGCCGGAGTCAAACGAACGCAAGCCAATTGCGTTTAGAGAGAACACAGGTTGCTCGGCGCCGGTAGCGTGCCGGTGCGATTTCCGATCTTGGCGGTCGCCTCATTTGGTTCTGTCGAGAGCGTTGCTTCCGCATTTCGGGCAGTTTCTTGGTACGCGGGTAACGACCGGACCCGCGGAACGCTTGAGTAAGTGACGACGCTTGCGGAGCGCCGCGGGAGCCGGCCGCTCGGTCCGCAATCGCTGATTCAGGGCGCGGATCAACCGTTAGCACCGTCAAGCCTTCCGGTGGGCCGGGCAAAATCGCGTGGGCATTAGCGCATTTTTACGGTTCTACCACTTGGCTTGAGTTGCGCGGGCGCGATAGAACGGAAGGAGCGAGCGTTGCGACCGGTCCAACCGTCGCCGGCAGAATGCCAGGCGAATGAAGTAGCTTTTACAATGTTCTGGTGGTGGTCGAGACCCGCGATCGGGCAAGCTTTCGGCCTCATACGGGCGGTCCAATCCAGGTCGGCGCCCCTGCGCGGAGCCCAGCCAATGAGCGCAAATTTTAACCGATTGTGAAGAAGCCCCATACGATGAAATACCGGTGTAAACCAATCGGAACGGTGAAATGCTGTGTCATTACTCTGTGCGTGGCAAGCCTGCCAGTGCATGGGACCGGCGGTACCTTGCTTGCACAAGGCGTGGTGGACGGGGGCCAATCGCGTGCGTCTGGGGCCGGCTCAAAGTCAACGCCCACCGGTTCAAAGTCATTGCCGTCCGCTGGCGTTGCTCCGACGAAGGGAGGCGCACGTTCGACTGGGAAGCCGGTTGTTCGCACCGAAAACTCGGGGAAGCGGGAACGAGTTTCGGGGGACAAGGGAAGAAACGAAACGCGCGGAGCGTCTATCGCGTCAAGTCGACCCGCCGCTGATATCTTCGCGGGTAGCGCCCCGCACTCGGTTGCCGAGCTTAAGGCGATGCAGGAAGTCACTCGCAGACTGCCCGACAGAGTTCTCCCGGCCACGGTAGCCGTGCGGATCGGACCCACCCAGGGAAGCGGGGTAATCATCGATAAACAAGGGCGAGTGCTGACCGCGGCTCACGTGGCAGGTGCGCCCGGACGGGAAGTATCGTTTATCCTGAACGACGGCCGAACCGTCCGGGGAAAGACCCTAGGAACCAATCACGAGCTAGACGCGGGCCTCATGCAGATTACCGACGAAGGCGACTGGCCCGTTGCCGCGGTCGGCGTTTCGGACACGCTCAAAGTTGGCCAGTGGTGCCTCTCGACCGGGCATCCAGGCGGTTACCAGACGGGACGCAAGCCGGTGCTGCGGATGGGAAGAATTTTGCACGCCAACGAATCGATCGTGGCCAGCGATTGCACCTTGGTGGGAGGAGACTCAGGCGGACCGCTGTTCGATATGGAGGGTCGGGTGATTGGAATTCACAGTCGCATCGGTGGATCGTTGTCTACCAATATCCACGTGCCGATAGGAGTGTTCCGCGAAAATTGGGACCGGCTTGCCAAGGGAGAATCTTGGGGAAAGACGTCTCCTGATGGACCCTACATTGGGGTGGTGGGAGACCGATCCGCAGAAAACGCGCGTATATCGGAGGTGAACCGAGGCGGCCCGGCGGACACCGCTGGTATGAAAGCGGGGGACGTAGTCATCCGCTTTGCCAATCGGCCGATTAGCGATTTTGACTCGCTGATCAACGCGGTTCGTAGCACTCCCCCCGGGGACCGGGTTAAAATACAGGTGGATCGGGCCGGGCGATCGATCGAGTTGGAGGTGACGGTGGGAGAGCGCAATGAACGGACCGAATAGCCAAACCAATTCATCCTCCCAACCTTGATTGATGGCGGGACGTGGGGTGATGGTGGGTCAGCGACAATGCGCGGACGAAATGCTTGTGGAGTCCTAGTTCGATGAGCGTGCAACCGAGATGGCCGTTGGCCGCATTAGTGGCGCTTGCGTTGGCAGGCGAGCTTCCTGACGATGCCCGCACGGGCGAGCGTCCGCAGCCGTCTTCGGCGTCAACCGCCATGCGTTTGCAGCAACAGGCCGACAGGAACGCAGACCGTCGGGTGGAACTCGCTAAAGCCGACGAGAGCGGCAGCGACGATCGACCAGGGCTTCTGCCATTCTTGCGCGAACAAGTTCGCAATCGCCGCAACCCTTATCCAGGCGAAGAAGGAAAGAACCACACGGTCGTAAAGGGGGCGTTTCGCGAGATTGTGGCGCCTGTCCAAAAGAGCACGGTCGAAATTCTTTGCGATGGCAAGCGGCGCGCGCTGGGGATCGCCGTGCGGCGGGACGGCTATGTCGTTTCTAAAGCCAGTGAATTGGAAGGCCGAATTACTTGCCGCTTTCATGCCGAGCGGGAAGCGGACGGAAGGATTGTGGGCCGAGACGACGCGAACGATTTAGCTCTATTGAAGTTTGAAGGAGTGGAATTGACGCCTGTCCGTTGGAGCACAGACCCGGTTCCTCCGGTGGGAAGCATTCTGGCGACCGTTGGCCGGAGCGAGGAGACGATCGCGATCGGCGTGATCAGCACCGCCCCCAGGAGAATTCCGGCGCCCGGGGGGATGTTGGGGATTGCGGTCGGCCAAGCGGACGACGGCCCTCGAGTCGAGCAAGTGCTGGACGAAAGCGCCGCTGCCAAGGCCGGACTACAGGTCAATGACGTGATCAAGACGATCAACAATCGTGAAGTCAGAACGCGCGAATCGCTGATCGAAACGGTTGGCGCGTTTCACCCTGGGGAGCGCGTTCGACTGCGGATCGTGCGCGGGGAGTCGGAGCTGGAGTTAGCGACTACGCTTGGTAATCGGTCATTGAACAGCCGACGCGAGTTTCAAAATCGACTGGGGGGAGAGCTAAGCACTCGTCGCGGTGGATTTGAAGAGGTTTTACAGCACGACACGGTGCTCCGCCCGCGCGATTGCGGCGGGCCAATCGTGGATTTGGATGGTCGCGTGGTCGGCATGAACATCGCGCGAGCGGAGCGGGTCGCTAGTTTCGCGTTACCGGCAAAAGTCGTGCAGGCGTCTGTCGAACGTTTGTTGCCGGCGGCGGCCCCGGTCGCATCGCGGGCCGCAGATCGAGTCCCCTCGTCCTCGGCCGTTCCATCGCCGAGCGCAGTGAAGCCTCGGACCGCCGCAAAGC
>JALHPA010000215.1:3883-5894 GCA_022842745.1 Pirellulales bacterium | reverse complement strand
ATGCGCGAGCTTCTCGCGCGGCTCGACCAGCCGCAGGATGCTCTCCGCATCGTCCATGTCGCCGGCACCAAGGGAAAAGGCTCGACCGCAGCCATGATCGCGGCCATCTTGTCCGCCGCCGGATACCGCGCGGGGCTATTCAGCTCGCCCCACCTCAACCGGGTTGAAGAGCGGGTCTCGGTTTGTGGCGAGAACTGCACCGAGGAGCAATTCACGGCCCTCATTCAACGATTGCGCCCGGTCGTGGAATCGATGGATCGGGCCGCGGCGGCTCGCGAGGCGATCGGTCCCACCTATTTTGAAATCACGACGGCCGCCGCGCTGATTCACTTCGCCGCGAACAAGCTCGACGCCGCCGTCCTCGAGGTTGGAATGGGGGGCCGGCTCGATTCGACCAACGTCTGTCTCCCTGTGGTCTCCGTCATTACCAGCATCAGTTTCGACCACATGAAACAGTTGGGGAACACGCTGGCCGCCATTGCCCGGGAAAAGGCCGGCATCATCAAACCCGGTATTCCAGTGGTAAGCGGCGTCCAGGACGACGAGCCGCGGCAGGTGATCGAATCGGTCCGCCGGGAACGCGGCTGCCCGATTGCCCAGCTTGGAGTCGATTTCAATTTTCAATACCGGCCTCCCAAGGATCTCGATCGCGGCGAGGACGCGGCCGAAATGCACTTCCATCAGCCCCTTCGGCCCCGTGCCGCCGAGTATCGCGATTTGAAGCTGCGGTTGATCGGACGGCACCAGGCGGCCAATGCGGCGGTCGCCGTTGCAACCGTAGAAACGCTCATCGGCCAGGGATGGATCGTGCCCGAGGCCGCCATTCGGCAGGGCCTGCTCGACGTCCGTTGGCCCGCCCGCGTGGAACTGATCGCTCGCCGGCCGGCGCTAGTGATCGATGCGGCCCACAACGTGGCCTCGATCGAGTCGTTCGTGCAAACCATCGAAGAAAGCTTTTCCGCCCGCCGCCGCTGGTTGATTTTCGCCACCTCGCAAGACAAGCAAGTCCCGGAAATGCTGGCCCGCTTGCTGCCCCGTTTCCACGGAGTCATTCTCACTCGGTACCTGAACAATCCCCGGGCGGTCCCGGTCGACGAGTTGGCTGAAATGGCTCACCGCTTGATTTCACAGGGTGTCGTCGAGCGGCCAGAACGGCTTCCCATAATCGCCGCCGACCCAGCCGCCGCCTGGAAGCTCGCCGCGGAACTAGCCGCCGAGGACGACTTGATTTGCGTCACCGGCTCGTTCTTTTTGGCCGCCGAATTGCGGGTCCTCGCCGGGATAACCACCTGAGTGTGGGCCGGTAAGTTGTTCCACGCGACAAACAATCGTCCCGCACCGCTGCTATCGCTCAAACCGGGCCGATACGATCGGTCGCGCCGCAGGCGTATCGCTCCCAGCCTGTGCAAACCCAGGCAACGGTTTGGATGCTTGCGGCTTTGTGGCCATCCAGCAGGTCAGTGCCAGCAATAACTGCCCAACCGCGAACAGCAATAAAATGGCCCCGGATGTTGCGGCGAATTGCCTGCGAGCGGTCATGGCGGACGATAAAAGCCAAAAAAGTACCGATAGGCATCCTCCCTCGCCGGTTGATCTCCGTACAGACCTTAGAGCGTAAACATCCGCTGCCCGTTACACGGTTTTGGCGGTCCGTGTACCGATCGTACCGTTTATTCGGATTCCCGGGTCGTACCCCGCCCGCCAGGCGGACGGTATACTGAGGTCAGCAAGGCTGCCGGTTCCGCGTCGGGGCGCGGATCGGAATGATTTGAGATGTCTCATTTGCTGACCTAAGTTGCCATACAGCAAGACTTTGACTTTCCTCGCCTCCTCCCCGCTCCTCTGATTCCCGGCGTGAAGCAGATCGTCCAAAACTTGCGGACGGGCGTGTTGGAAGCGCTCAACGTACCCTGCCCCCAGGTTTCCCGCGGTCACCTGCTGATCCAGTCGCGCGCCAGCGTCATTTCTTCCGGGACCGAGAAAAGCCTGGTCGATTTCGGCCGCGCGAATT
>JALHPA010000215.1:0-3873 GCA_022842745.1 Pirellulales bacterium | reverse complement strand
AATTTGGTTGCCAAGGCCCGCCAAAATCCCGAGCGCGTCCGCCAGGTCTGGGACAAAATTAAGACCGATGGCTTCTGGCCAACCCTGGAAGCGGTCTTCGCCCGCCTCGACGAGCCCCTCGCCTTGGGTTACTGCAACGCCGGAGTAGTACTCGAAGTCGGCCCGCAAACCGAAGGGTTCGCCGCAGGCGACCGCGTGGTCAGCAACGGCGGACACGCGCAGGTCGTTCACCGCCCCACCAACCTCTGTGCCAAGATCCCCTCCGGGGTCAGCGATGAAGAGGCCGCGTTTGCAATCCTGGGGGCCATCGGCCTGCAAGGGATCCGGCTCTTGCAGCCGGCGATCGGAGAATCCGTCGCCGTCATCGGTCTCGGGTTGATCGGCCTGCTCGCCGTGCAAATGCTCGTGGGCAGCGGCGTTAAGGTGCTGGGAATCGATCCCGACCCCGCCCGCCTGGAACTGGCCCGGCGATTCGGCGCACAGGTCGTCGACCTCTCGGCCGGGACAGACCCGGTAGCCGCGGGCATCGCCTTCTCTGGCGGGCCAGGGGTGGACGGCGTCCTTATCACCGCCTCCGCGAAAAACGACCAGATCGTCAGCCAGGCCGCCCGCATGTCGCGCCCCCGCGGCCGAATCGTCCTGGTCGGCGTCGTCGACCTCCAGCTCAACCGGGCGGAGTTTTACCGCAAGGAATTAACCTTCCAAGTGTCGTGCTCCTACGGCCCGGGCCGCTACGATCCGAACTATGAAGAAAAGGGGATCGACTACCCATTCGCTTTCGTCCGCTGGACGGAGCAGCGGAATATCGCCGCCGTGCTCGACCTCATGGCCAGCGGGCGACTGCGAGTTGCGGAACTCATTACCAGCCGCCTCGCGTTTGCCGAGGCCCAGTCCGCCTACCAGCGCCTGACCGAGGACCGCACCCAGTTAGGAATTGTGTTGAACTATCCGGACGGACCGGCGCCCCTGGAACGGACGTTGCCGGCCCCATCCTCCCCCGCATCCTCGGCCGCGCCCAGGTCCCGTTCGACCCAGCAGCGGGTTCGGCTGGGGGTCATCGGAGCCGGGGCCTTCACTACTCGAGTTCTGCTCCCGGCTCTAAAAAAACTCGATGTCGACTTCGTCTCGATTGCTAGCGCCAACGGTCTCAGCGGCGCCCATGCGGCAAGAAAGTTCGGTTTCGAACGCAACACGACCGACACGCGAACCATTCTCGCCGACGATGCGATCGATGCGGTCCTCATCGCCACGCGCCACAACTCCCACGCCTCCTTGGCCGCCGAAGCTCTGTCGGCGGGAAAACACGTCTTCGTCGAGAAACCCCTGGCCATCGACCGCGCAGGTTTGGATCTGGTTCGCCAAGCCGCCGAACGATGGCCAGAACTCCAGTTGATGGTCGGCTTCAATCGCCGCTTCGCCCCCCAAATTGTCAAAATGCGCGAGCTGCTCTCCGGGCGTTCCAGCTTTTGCGCCATCAACATCCTGGTCAACGCCGGTGACATTCCGCCCGACCATTGGACGCAGGATCCGCGCGTTGGGGGGGGACGACTGGTGGGCGAAGGCTGCCACTTTATCGACCTGGTCCGCTTTCTTGCCGACTCCCCCATAATCGAAGTACAGGCTGTCGCAGGACAACGTCCGGGATCGGGAAAACCGGCCGACAGCGTCGCGATCACGCTGCGGATGGAAGACGGTTCGATCGGTTGCGTTCAATACCTGGCAAACGGTCACCGCGGCTTTCCCAAGGAGCGGGTGGAGGTGCTGTGCGAAGGAAAGGTCCTGTCGCTTGACAACTTCCGCAAGCTGACGGGCTACGGCTGGTCGCGATTTCGCAAGCTGAACCTGTTTCGCCAAGACAAGGGGCACGCCGCGGAATTGGCGGCGTTCCTCCATCGCGTCCGCGAGGGGGGGACCCCCCTCATTCCCCTTCAGGAACTGATCAACGTTACGGAGTCGACGTTCGCCGCCGCGGAGGCGGCCGCAGGTCCCGCCGGAGAGGCAATTTCCAGCAAAACCCGATTACCGGTGGAACCGGCGCGACTGTCCGCCGGGGGTTGAATCGTCCGGTCGTCCGCCACGCCTGCGGCAAGGCCCCCTCAAGCGCCAGATCCGCCGTGCTAGGATAAACTGAAGGACTTGCGGCAATTCAACTTGGGTTCACGGTAACCCACGGGAACGGAGTGCGCGCCTGCCGCGCCCCCTGCCAAGGAATGATTCTCTCCACCAGTCGAATGGAATCTACCCCCGCCATTTCCATCGGTTCCCACCTCGTCGGGGATGGCCATCCGTGCTTCATCATCGCCGAAGTAGCGCAGGCACACGACGGAAGCCTGGGGACAGCCCATGCCTACATCGATGCGGTGGCGAAGACCGGCGCCCAAGCGATCAAGTTCCAAACGCACATTGCCGCCGCGGAATCGACTCCCGCGGAACAATTTCGCGTCCACTTCTCGCGGCAAGACGCCACCCGCTACGACTATTGGCGGCGGATGGAGTTCACGCCCGAACAATGGGCCGGTCTGGCCCAACATGCCGCGGAACGCAACCTGGTATTTTTGTCCTCCGCGTTTTCGCTCCAAGCGGTCGACCTGCTCGACGCCTTGGGAATGCCCGCCTGGAAAGTTGGTTCCGGCGAAACCAACACCTGGCCGATGCTCGAACGGATGGCCCGCACCGGCAAGCCGCTGTTGTTGTCGACCGGGTTGTCGGACTGGCGCTCATTGGACGAAACGGTGGGCCGCTTGCGGCGCGAGCGCTCGCCGCTGGCCGTCCTGCAATGCACGACCGCCTATCCTTGCCCCCCCGAGAAGGTCGGCTTGAACGTGCTCTCCGAGTTGCGGCGCCGGTTTGGCTGCCCGGTTGGTTTGTCCGACCATTCGGGAACGATCTTCGCCGGACTGGGTGCGGTTACGCTGGGGGCGAACCTGTTGGAAGTGCATGTGGTGTTTTCTCGCGACTGTTTTGGCCCCGACGTGCCAGCGTCGGTCACGACCGCCGAGCTGGGCCAGTTGGTGACCGGGACCCGATTTCTGGAGCGAGCGCTAGACGCTCCCCTCGACAAAGACGCCGCCGCCGTCGACCTGGCGGAATTGCGGCGCATCTTTGGCAAAAGCGTGGTGGCGGGGCGCGATCTCCCGGCCGGAAAAAAACTGACCCTGGACGATTTGGCGATCAAGAAACCCGGCACGGGCATTCCCGCGAATCAACTAGACCGCGTCGTGGGCCGGGTACTGCGCCGTGCTGCCCCGGCCGACACGCTGCTCGCGGACGAGGACTTTGAATAGCATGGCCGACATCTCACCTCCGCAACAGCAATCTCCCGTGAAATCCCGCCGCAAGGTTTGCGTGGTGCTGGTCGATCGCGCCAATTACGGCCGGCTAAAACCGGTCATGAGCGCCATCCAGCGGCAGCCGGCGCTAGAACTCCAGGTGCTCGCCGCCGGGACGATGGTCCTCGAGCGGTTCCAGCAGCCGGTGAACGTCGTCCGCGCCGACGGCTTCCCGGTGGTCGGGGAAGTGTACATGGAACTCGAAGGCTCGACCCCGACCACGATGGCCAAGAGCGTCGGCTTTGGGATCGTCGAGTTCTGCAACGAGTTCCAGCGGCTGAAACCGGACGTGGTCTTGCTTATCGGCGACCGCTACGAGGCCCTGTCGGCGGCGATTGCCGCCGCATACATGAATTTGACCATCGTCCATATCCAAGGGGGCGAGGTCAGCGGTTCGATCGACGAAAGCGCTCGGCACGCAATTAGCAAATTCGCCCACTTCCACTACCCCAGCACCAAGCGCAGCGCGGAGTTCCTCGTCCGGATGGGTGAGCGGCCGGACGCGATCTTAGGCGCCGGTTGCCCCAGTAGCGACATCGCCCGG
>JALHPA010000214.1 GCA_022842745.1 Pirellulales bacterium | reverse complement strand
CCAGCCTTCGCGACATCCTTAATGCTCGCGAGCAGGGCTTGTCTGCCGCCCGGCAGAAATTGGAGAGCATGCTGGCCGCCAAGCGGCAATTGGAGGTTGAGGTCGAGAATCTCGAAGCCCGCCTGAAGATGGTGGAAGTGGCGGAAACGTCGAGCAACTACAACTTCGACGACAGCCAATTGGGCCGGGTTCGCGAACTGGTCAGCGACCTTCGCACCCGACTGCAAGTGTCCGAGAAACTGGCCGCAGTGGAGGGAACCCTGCACGAGCAGATTCCCGTCGATGCCCCTGCCACCGAGAACATCGTCGACGAAGTCGCCGAATACTTCGGGGACAAGTCGGTCAAAGTGGCCGAAGTGAGCAATAGCAAGTAACCTCGGAGACGATCCGAGCACCGCCATCCGTCGAGCGACCGGAGACCAAAACTCCGGTCGCTTCGACGTATTGGCAAAGTTTTTCCTGCGTCTACTCGTGGCGATTCCTGCGCCGCGCTTAATTTTCCGCGACTCGCCGCGGATAGACTCTTGTACCGTGCGCGGGGTGATGGCGATCGTCGCGGCGTGATTCTTTGGAGGGCTTCTGGCTCTGGGTACAATGACCGAATCGGAGCGACTTGCCGAACGACTGAAAAGGGCCCGCGTCCTCCGCCGCTGGAGCGAGGTGCTGGCCGTCGCGGATCAGCTTCGCGGTCTCGTCCCTCCGGCCGATCCTGCCACCCTCCTACCCGAGACAGCCAAAGATCCGGCCCCCGATTCCGACCCGGCGTCTCCCTGGACTCGATTTGCCTCCCTGCTCCATCTGGGCGACCGATTCCGCGGCGTGACCGGCGAAATTGCCGACTCCAATCCACGACCAATCATGTCACTCCCTGCCAATCGATTCCTGATGTGGGTGGACGCCGTTGGGGGATACCTGGTCTGTACTCACGAAACGGTCGTTCTCGGCCAGCCCGACCGCGGAGGCGGAGTCGACGTTCCCTTGCTTGGCGACCTGTCCCGCCGCCATGCGGCGATTCACCGCGACATCGAAGGATACCTGATCGAGCCGTTCCGAACCGTCCGTATCAATGGACGCAAACTCGAACGCACCGCCCCCCTCGCCGATGGTCAGGAGATCGAGCTCGGCGGGGATGCGCCCGGCGCAGGCGTCCGCCTCCGCTTCCGCCGCCCGCACCCCCTCTCGCTTTCCGCGCGGCTGGACCGAATCAGCTTCCATCGCACCCAGCCGGCCACGGACGGCGTATTGCTGTTTGCGGATGCCTGCATCCTTGGCCCGGCGGCCACTAGTCACGTCGTCTGCCCGAACTGGAAGAGCGATTTGGTCCTGCATCGCACTGCCGCCGGTCTGGCGATTCGCTCGACCGTGCCCGTCAGCATCGACAGCGGCCCCGTTCTCCATCGCGGGCCGCTTGGTCCCGCGTCGCGCGTCACCGCGCCGAATTTGAGCATTACGTTCGAGCCATTAGGAGCATAGGCGCGCGTCTTGGCTCTCCCGGTCGCCGATCCTCGCCCCATTCAGATTCCGAACTGGCGCAGCACCAGTTCGAAGACGTCGGTATCCGCCATCGGCGGCCCTTCCAAGGTTCCCGGCTGAGAAGTCAGTATCACTCCCCTCTGCCAGCTCTCCCGCGCGGGCGCGCCGTGCGATCCCTTGACCAACGTGGCATCCAGGGGAATTCCGCGCGTGGCCGGATCGAAGAACAACTCCACCGGATCGTACCCCGGCTTGCGGTGGATATCGACCGTCCGGGCATATTCCGGCGCGAGCGCGTCGTCGTTCCACCAATAATACGCCTGCCAGCTATTGGGAGTCGAAACCAGGACGATCTCTCCGGCGCGCTCGTGGTCCAGCTCGTAGCGCTCCCGCTCGACGCCCCCCAACACTTCGGCCACGCCGGTGCGATCGCTGAAGAGTCTGCGTACCTTGGCCACCGCGTTGGGATCCTGGTCCTTGATGTACACGTGCGCCAATTGATGGTCCACCAGCGCCCAAGCGGCGCTAGCCTCGAGATCCAGTTCTTCCCGCCCGTTCTCTTGCCGCACGGCCAGCAGCCCGGCCTCCCGCAGTATTCGATTGGGATACACGACATGATCCACCGGAACGATCGCGTACTCGCTGGCGACCAGGTACAACGGGACGTTCCGCGGGTTCTCCGCCACGCCGTACGCATCCGTGAAACCGTCCAACAGCCGCCCCAGGGCAACATCCAGATCCACAAGCGCCTGTTTGGCTTGCGGGCTATCGGGGCCGTTTTTCTGTGCCGCGTAGTCCAAGTGCGGAAGGTAAATGTAGAAAAAACTCGGCCGCTCCCGTCGTGCGGCTTCCACCGCCGAGTCCACGATCCAGCCGGTCGACTGGATGTTGGCCAGCGGTCCCCAGAAGTGCTTGAGCGGAAAATCCCCCAGCGCGTGCCGCAGGTCCCCGTACAGGTCGGTCGGACGGGTGTAACACCACAGCGATTCGCTGCCGTCGGGGTTATGAATCGGCGCAGGCGTACAGATAAAGTCGGCCCCGCAACCCTTGCTCAACAGGGGAAACCAAACGGCCGACCGCAGCTCGCTGTCGTGCTGGTGGAGAATGTCCCAGATTTGGGGACACTCGATGACGTCGTTCCACGCCGTCCACATTTCCACCTGCCGCTTGTCGCGCCAATAGAACCCGTTCCCGGTCACGCCGTGCCGCCGGGGCGTCTTTCCGGTGGTCATATTGACCTGCACCGGACAGGTGACGCACGGAAAACTGGGTACTAGCGCCGTGCGGTCGCCGGAGCGGGTTAGCGCCGCCAGCCGCGGCATCAAGGCCACGTCTTGCTCGCGCAAGCCTGGGATCGACAGGAGCACCACGGAATCGGCCATAACTTTTCAATCGGTTTGAGACGTTTGCTCCGCGCCGCCCGCCGACGCCTGCGCTGCCCGTATTCCTCCTGCCGCGTGTGCTGGCCAATTTCCATCTATCCCGGGGGCCATTGCAGCGGCCGGCCCCCGAGCAGGTGGAAGTGCAAATGATCGACGCTCTGTCCCCCGTCGGGGCCGCAGTTCACGACCACTCGGTAACCGTTCGACAGCCCCAGTTGTTTCGCGATCTTGGCGACGGTGTGGCACAAATGGCCGAGCAACGGGGCGTCCTCCGCTTCGAGCGACGCGAGGGAGGCGATGGCCCGTTTGGGAATCACCAGGACGTGCGTCGGCGCTTGTGGCGAGATATCGCGAAACGCCAGGCACAGCTCGTCCTCGTATACGATGTCGGCGGGAATTTGCCGGTCGATGATCTTCTGAAAAATCGTCATTCGCTGCGCTCCGTTTTGAACCGCCGTTCGGCCGTTGTGTGACGTTCGACTCGGCCCCGCTGCTCCGCTCGTCGGTCAGGGAGGATCAAAACCGCCGGCATGCCAAGGATGGCAGCGGCAGATTCGCTTGATTCCGCGCCAAGCGCCCCGCGCCGTTCCATACTTATCGATCGCTCCCAGGAAGTAATTGCTGCAGGTTGGCTCGAATCGGCACTGCCGTCCGATGATCGGACTGAGCGTGTACTGATAGACGCGCACCGCGGCGATCAACGTCCACCTTGGCACGCACTTCAAAAATTCCCAGAAAGCATTCATTTTCCCGACTTCAATCGTCTCTCCAGCCGTCCGGCAAGCGTTACAAGGCTCTCGGACAGCGTCCCCAACTCCGGCGGCGCGGCGGCTCTAGGTGTAACAACCAGGTCGATGCCAGCGGGCAGCCGGGCGCGATGCAGCCGAAACGCCTCCCGCAACAGCCGCTTCCAGCGGTTGCGAACCACCGCCGAGCCGACCTTCCGGGAGACCGACAACCCCAATCGCGAAAATTCGAGGTCGTTCTCGCATCCATGCAGCACAATCGTGCCATCAGACACGTTTCGACGGCGGCTGTAAACCCGGCGAAACTCCCACCCCCGGCGCAGGTGCAGCGTCTTCGGAAATCGCCTGTTGCCCATGCGTGGCGCCAATCTGCCAAAGAGAAACTCCGCCTTCTACCGCGGCGGTCCGCCCCGATCCGGCCCATTTGCGCCGGGAGAGTCGGCCTCTCCCTCCTCCGCTGGCGACTTTCGGTCCCAATCGCTTTCGTCTCGCTTCCGCGGCGGCGGAATTTGCCGCGCGATCCGCCGCGCCATTCGCCCCCCCAGATAGACCGCCAGCACCAGACCCATCCCCAGGATCACCAGCCCCACCAGGGCCATGGCGATTTGACCGCGGCGCTCGGGATCCAGCCGCCACAGCAGCGGCCGCTCGTCCCCGGCGGCGATCAACGACCAGGCCCGCTCGCCCCACCATGCCGCCGTCCAGCCGCCGTCGCAGATTACCATCGCAATTCGCGCCGCACGTCCGCCGATCGTCCGCTGTCCGCCCGCTCGATTTCGCGCACCAAAGCGTCGTCGATCTCCGCCGGGAGCACAATTTGCACCCGCGCGTACAGATCGCCGGCCGAGTCTTTTCGTTTTACCCCGCGACCTTTGACCCGCAACCGCGCCCCGCCATTGGTTCGCGGTGGGATCCGCAGCGAGATAACACCGTACGGCGTGGGCACGTCCACCTTGCCGCCCAACACCGCCTCTTTCAATGTGATCGGCAGATCGATCTCCAAATCGTCCCCCCGGCGGGTGAAATGAGGATGGGGCGCCACGTGGACCGTGAGCAGAATATCTCCGCTCGCCCCGCCACCTGCTCCCGGCTCCCCTTGACCGCGCAGCCGGATTTTGCCCCCGTCCGGGATGCCCGCCGGGATCTTGACGGAGAGGGTCTCCACCTTGCCCCGCCCCCGGTCGACGCTGAGTTCCGTAGTTCCTCCGAGCACCGCCGTCGCGAAGGGAATCGTGATCTCGCTCTGCAGGTCTTCGCCGGTTCGGCCGCCGCCGCGAGCTTTCTTGCCGCGGGCGCCGCCGCGCCGCAACTGTTCGAAGATGCCTCCGAATCCCCCGCCGCTGCCGAGATCTTCCGGATTGAATCCCCCTTCGCCGCCCCCGAACAACTGGCTCAAGTCGATCCCCTCAAAGCCCTCCGGCATCGGACCGCCGTAGTTATAGCCCCCGCGCGGCGCTCCCCCTCCCGCTCCCATCCGCTCGAAATCCGGCCCGAACTGGTCGTAGGCTTTGCGCTTCTTCTCGTCGTTCAATACGTCGAACGCCGCCTGTACCTTCTGGAACTTGTCCTTGGCTTTCTTGTCGTTGGGATTGAGATCGGGATGGTACTTGCGGGCCAGATCCCGGTAAGCCTTTTGAATCTGCGCCGGCGTCGCATCCCGCGGCACCCCCAGCGTCTTGTAATAGTCTTCGGCCATGCGGCGAAAAACGGGCAAACGATCGCGCGAGCCGCATGCTTGGGCTCAGGTCAGATGCCATATCTTAGCGGTCCCGCGCGCCCTCTGACAAGCCGCGCGGAAATGCCTGCGGCGCCTCGGTTCGGTGGCCTTTGGTAAATCGCTCGTTTCCACCCAGGTCCATACGGAGTCGGCCAATGGGAACATCGGTTGGACGCATCGAGGGAACCCACACGGCATATGGCCAGGCCCGCCGTTCGCTAAAAACCAGGGTAGGCGCGCCATCCGTCGGTTAGCGCCGTCGACTTGAGGATGTCGCCAATTCCAACCAACATTTCGCGGCCGTGGGTGTACATCATCGCTTGGGCACGCTGCAACTGCCCCACCACGATACCAGGATGGATCTGCAAGCTAGTTGCAAACTCAAGGATCTTGGCCTTCGAGAAGAGAGGACGATGGATTTCCACAAAAGAACTCAACTGGTCGGGCGGAATCAGAAACGCGGCTGCTTCCCGGTCCGCGCGCAGTTCCTTGGCGTCCGTGCCGTCGGCGCCAACGTGCCCTTTGCCGATCAGGTCGATGTCCAGGCTGAATCCATCGCCGTGAAGGATATGGCTTATCTCGTGGGCCAATG
>JALHPA010000213.1 GCA_022842745.1 Pirellulales bacterium | reverse complement strand
ATGAGGCGGTGGCCTATATTGGCGGACTTCCTGGGGAGGGTTGGAGCCGAGGGGATCGTTTCCATCGCGTTAAGGGCAAGCTCACCGACGACGGAATTCGGTTTGAAGGGGAAGATGGCGGTTCGGGCACGATCAAGGATGGGGTATTGATTGCCAGAAACCCGTCCGGAGAGACGGTTGCCGAACTGAAGAAGGTGGAACGAAAAAGCCCCACGTTGGGGGCGAAGCCACCGGAGGGAGCGGTCGTGCTGTTCGACGGGAAGAACGTCGACGCTTGGAAAGATGGACAGATGACCGAGGACAAGCTGCTCAAGGTGGGGACCACCAGCAAGCAGGAATTCAAGGACTATACGCTGCACCTGGAGTTTCGCACGCCATACATGCCGGAATCTCGCGGGCAGGGACGCGGAAACAGCGGCATGTACTTGAACAATCGTTATGAGGTCCAGGTGCTCGATTCGTTTGGTTTGGATGGGGCCGACAACGAGTGCGGCGGGATCTATTCGGTCAGCAAACCGGACGTCAATATGTGCTATCCGCCGCTTTCGTGGCAGACGTATGACGTGGAATTCACCGCGGCCCGTTTTGACTCCGACGGCAAGAAAACGGCCGATGCCCGCACCACGATCAAGCACAACGGCGTGGTCATACACGACAAATTGATGTTGAAACACACACCAGGCGGGGCATCGTCGGAAGCGCCCGGCAGCGGCCCCTTGATGCTGCAGAACCACGGCGATCCGGTAGTGTTCCGCAATATTTGGTTGGTCGAGAAGAAGTAGATCGACCGGAGAAAGAAGAGAAATGTCCTCCGTCCCGGCGGAAATGCACTCCCGCCGGGACGGAGGCGCGCGTTAGTTGGCAAAGATTCCGGTGGCATACCAGATGCCATTGCTGCCACGGCGAATGTCGTAGCCGTAACTGGCGTGGCGGGCGTGAACCTTCGACCAATGGCCGGAGGATTGCCGCCAGCTTTCGACGCAGTCGGCGGCGGAATCGCAGAGATCCTGGTTGGGCCAGCTTTCGGCGACGACCTCGACGGGCGCCCCGTAGCTGCCGCGTCCCGTAAGGCGGCCGATGATCCGCTGGAATCGCCAACCCCAATTGTGATGCCCCTGATTGCGAATTTGGGCCTGGTAATTGGAGTGGCTGTAGGCTTCTTCCAAGAGGATCGGATTGGCCGGGCCGGAGGCGCTGGCCGGCCGCATGGGATGGGTCCGGACGGCAAAAATCATCGTCCGCTGGGTCAAAGTCCCGGCAGGCAGGTCGAGGACCAGAGGCGCCTGGTCGGGTCGAAAGCGGAAATAACGGCCTGGGGTGAGCGGCAAGGCGCTGACCACGTGACCGTAGTACGGGGCTTTGGCGTTGACCATATCGACGACGGCGATGCCTGGGCCACGGCGGAGTTCGTTGAAGGACGGGAAATCAATCAGGCGGGATTTCTTGCCGCCGACGGAAATTTGGGCGGCAAGGGGAACCCGGCAAAGGACGTAGTTTTGGAGCTTGGGCCGGATCGTGGGGGAAGCGAGGCGTTGTTGAACGGCGTTGCTGTCCCGGTCGGCGGGGTCGCCGAAGAGGACCAGGAGCATTTTACGGTCAGTTTTTGCCACTTGCATGGCCTGGGCATAGTCGGTTTCCCATTTGGGAATTAGCAACTGGGACGGGTTGGCGACGCGGGCGTTGGCGGCGGTCCCTCCGACCGAAGCAAGAACAAGAAGCGCACAGATAGAACAGCGCATCATTTGGAATCCCTCCAGGGGTTGTGAACAAGGCAGGTAAGTCAACGAAACGAACGGCCGGTGCTAGCGCCGGTCATCCATGAACGAGGGAGAATCCATCCGCGGCCACGGTCGGGTGTGTGGCCGTACCAATCAGGCGGGAAGTTGGTCTACCGGGCGGCAGACCGGCGGGTCGATTTGAGAGGCTCCTTATTGGGGTGATCAAAGTGAGGCTGGTAGCCGGGCGTTGGGCCAGGCTGGAAAGGGCGTATTAGGCCAGTTGGAGATTCCGATTGCAAGGGGCTGGGAAATTGGGTTAGATATTCCGATTGGATGGACCGGATAGGTGGAACAGGATTTGCTTTTGCGGGGTCGTTTTCGGGCCTTTGAAGGCCTGGCGACGTTGGAGGTTGGGTTAAGGTCTGATTGCCTCTATGCATACGGCCGGGTCCAACGGAGTGAAGAAGCGTCTCGAAATAGGAGCGAGCGTATGCAGTTTTTGTTAAAGCTATTTATGGCAACAGTTTGCGCTGTTTTTGTTGCCTCGAACGGGAGGGCGGCTGGGCAAACGCGCGACATCGCCGGCATGATTCGGTCGGCCAAGGGGGCGTTTCGTCCGGTGACGGGCCAAGAGGTTCAAGCCAGCCGAGCAGCGTTGGAAAGTGCGATCGTGCGGCTGGATCGCTACCTGAATACCGGTGGGCAAAACGGAGCGAACTGGAAAAAATTCCTGCGATTTGACGAGATGCGGGGGGAGCTGAGGCCCGGCAAAAGCCCAAACGTCGATACCCTGTACGAGATATCCAGCCTGTATTCCTCCGGACACGCCGGATTTGAGATGCCGGTATATGCCGACGTAGGGCGGGCATTGCGACGATACACCGACCTGTTGGCGGCTTATAACGACCGGGAGGCGCAGGGTCATTTTCAGCAGCGGATCGACGCTTTGGCGGCCGGGGTGGAAACGCTGGCGGCAGAACCTGCCAAGGGAGATCCACGACTGATCGGGTTGATTCTGGGAGAGTTGGCCGATAGCCGGCAGGCGTTGCCGGTGGTCGCGGCCGTCCGGGAGCGGCTATCCCATCCGAATCTGCTGGTTGAGGTCCACGAGCGGATCGTGGCGGGGGGGATCAACGATCCGATCAACGATGTGGGCCCGGTGCGGGATGTGATCTTGGGAACCCAGATCGTGGGTACCGCGCACACGGTGGGAAGCGTGCGAGCAGAACTGGGCGAAGGACCGGGGGCGGCCGTGATTCGACTGGCGCTCTCGGGAACGGCGTATTCGAACAGCGTCGGACGGAACGGTCCGGCGGTAATTTACAGCCGCGGCGCGACCACCCTGAACGGGAGCAAACCGCTGATTCTCGACGGACAGGGACTGCGCTCCTTGCCCGCCCGTTCGCGGGCGTCCACTCAGACCACGATCACGGGAATCGGGGTCAATGCTCGCCACTTTAAGAATCTGATTCAAAAAGGGGCGACGAAGCGGGTGTACCAAAGCAAGGGGCAGGCGCAGCAGATCGCGTCTCGGCACGCGGAGGCGCGTTTAAACGCGCGGCTGGACAGCCAGTCGCTGGGATTTATCGCGCGGGCCAACCAGGGTTTTCAAAAGCGATTCCGTTATCCGCTGATGCGAATTGGGGCCTTACCGGATCGACTTTGGTTTTCGAGCACGGGTGACTTGCTGCGGGTAACGGCCCGGCAAGCAACCGCCAGCCAGCTTGGCGCGATCACGGCGCCGCCGGCAATGGCCGCGGGGGATGTGAATGTGCGCCTGCATGAGTCGCTGGTGAATAATCTAGCGGCGTCGGCACTGGGCGGACGGCGGCTGGACGCCGAACAGATGAACAAGCTGATGATTGACTTGACGGGGAAAATCCCGGAGGAGCTGCAATCCGATCCGGACCAGCAAAAGGATTGGTCGATCACGTTTGCCGAGGAGCCGATCACGGCGCGGTTTGCCGACAGTGGATTTGCAATCACAATTCGGGGAGACGAATACACCTCTGGGGAACGCGCCTTCCCGGCCATGAATGTGACTGCCCGGTACAGGATCGAGCAAGGGGCAGGCGTGATTCGCGCGGTGCGGCAGGGAGACCTGGAAATACTGCCGCCCGACTTCAACCCCGACACCGATCGGCTTTCGGTGCCGCAGCAGTCATTGGCTCGAATCCTGGAAAGACGGTTTGGGAAGATCTTCAAACCGGAGATGGCGGGCCAGGGATTGGAGTTGCCAGGCAGGTGGAAACGCCTAGGGAAGCTGGCTTTGGCACAGCTCGGCTCCGAGGGAGGTTGGCTGCGGATCGGCTGGAACCAACCGAGAGGGGCGACGAGCGCCGCGGCGCCGTCCGACATGCGGGGGGAAAAAAGGGGGAGCGAGGTTTTGAACGACCCCGGTCAGCAACGGCCAATGATTTCAGAATCGCCGCTGATCTCCCGAACGCCGCCGACGGCAGAATCGCGGCCGACTGAACTTGCGGCGGCCGACGAAGGGTCGACCGCAGATCGATAATGCAGAGGAAGTAAACCTGGAGGCGCCTTATGGAATGACGCTCGTCGTCCGCCTTCGCCCCGCCGCTGGGATGCGGCTATAATGTCGCCGGCAACAGAGGGCTAGCGCCGAAATTCCGGCAAACATGCGGACAAGCGTTGGCTATCGGGCGAACCGATTGCAATTCAAAGCGCCCGTGGTCGGGCGCGCGTCATTCGTTAAGTCCAAGGTTGGTTTCAAGCGCGAAACCGCGCGATCGGAGGGTGGCTGTCGATGGAGCAGTTTGTGGAGATTTCGTTTGACTGTTTGCCACTGCGGTCGGTCACACGGTTGGACATTCCCCTGGACGCGTCGCCGGCTTATCGGGCCCGGTGTGAGCGTATCAAGAGCGCGATCGAGCAATTGGGATCGCACAACACCTATTACCTGTATAACGCCCGCTGTGTGTACCATCTGACGAACCAACCGGAGTTTGGGATGCTGGAGTTTTCGTTCGAGGGGACGGCAATCACGGACTCGGCGGACCAGAAGACCGAACACGCGCGGCTGGAGGTGGAACTGCGAAGGGAGACGTGCGACTGGCTGACCGAACCGATCGTCCGCTGGTTTCACGACACGGTGAGCCACTCCGTGAAGGTGGAATTCGACCGGTACATTGCGGCCGGAAGCCTGGAACAGACCCGCAAGCGAATCGCGGCACTGCAGCAGCAGGCGGATGAAACGGGCGGGTATATGGGGATGTATTTGTAGGGCCGGAAGCTGGCGCCGTGTCTTGACGGCTGTCGATCGCCGATTGGCCGGCTGAGCGGGAGGGGCAAACGTCCTGGCTTTCAGCGTAGGTATAAGGCGGCCCATACCCGGCGGGCGACTTCTTTCGTCAGCCGATAATCGTCGCAGGGCGTCTGTGCCGGACTACCACTTCCACTCGATGCCGGTGTTCAGACCGTGGAGGAAGAAGTCGTTTTCGCGGAAGAGGGGAGCGGGACTGGCCTGGCCGACCAGGATGCCGCCATCGAACTGGGTGGGGTTGATATTGGGGTCGATTTGCTCGGCCGCGCGGACGACGCGGTTGATGTAGAGGAAGTTGTAACCGACCGTCAGCTTGACATCGCGGGTGAGCTGCAAACCGAGGTTCACTCCGGCCTCGGGGATGACGGTGAACCGGTCTCGCTCCTGCTCGCCGATATTGGTGGGCTGGCTGTACAAGCCGCCGGCAAATTGGGCGGTGGCGCCGCCGGAGACGGTGGTCGTGCTGCCGTTGATGCGAACCGACTGGTGGTTGTTGCCGAGGGCGACCTTGGTGAGGATGCCGATGGTGAACGGACCAGTGGCCAACTCGGTGTTCAGCCCGAGATCACCGCCATGGAATTGATTGCCCACGCTGAAGGCGTCGACCACATCGATCTGGCTGCCGGGAACGAACAAACCGCCGACCGGGGAGATGGTGCTGTTGATTGTTAGATCCTCAGCGACGCTGAAGAAGCGGTAGCCGCCGAGGAAGAAGGTCCGCCAGCCCGCCTCGGGCAGAACCCAGACGACGCTCTTCATGACGACGCCGGCGGTGTGGATTTCGCTTTCCGAATTGAAGTTGAATGTGCCGTTGAGGTTGGTCGCGAGGCCGCCGGTGTTGATCCGCCCGCCGGCGGAGTTGAACATCGGATATGCCAGGAGCAGGGAGTCTTGTTGGCCGGTATTGGTGTTGA
>JALHPA010000212.1 GCA_022842745.1 Pirellulales bacterium | reverse complement strand
GCCGCGCGGCCGAGCAGACCGGCGACGCCGACCTGGCCCAACGGGAGAACTATCTGATGAAGGCCTGTCTGCGCGGCCTCGCGGAAAGCGGGGACGGCGCAGCCCAGCGTCCGTATCTAGTCACGCATGTCAGCGACGAATACGACCTACTCGCCGCGCTAAATAAAGAAGTCGCCCAGCAGCGGCAAGTGAGTAACGAACGGGGCTTGTTCGATGTCATCCTCTGCACCGACGGCAGTGAATTGTGGTTCGACGTCAGCTCGAGCCTGACCACTCCTAGCTTTACTTGAAGGAACGCCAGCGATGGCCACGGCCGCAAATCCGCAATCCACCGCCGAAGGGTCGGAGTTGACCGGCGATCAGCGCCGCTGGGCGATCCAGTTTTGTGAATTGCTCGACTTACGCGGGGAGAACGCCGAAGCGGTTCGCCAGGAAACGTACGGCTCGGGAATGAAGGACAGAGGTTTCGCGACAGATCCGCGCGATCTGCCGCCGAAGCTCACCGCCGCCCTCTCCTCCCATCCGCCGAAAATGGTTTCGGCCAAAGACTGGAACGATTCCTCGCGAAATCCTTCCTCCTCCGAGGTTTCTGCCCTCCTAAAGGACAAAAATCAACTCCAAAGCCAACTGTCAGGCTACGCCACAGCCAAGCAAAATTTCGACGCCGCCAAGAAACAAAGCGACCATTGGTACGACGTGCGCAGCAAACTTGACGCGGCCCGCAAGAAAATTCCCTTGGTCGATTGCGACCTGCGGGGAATCGATCCGCCCAACGAAGTGGTGCCGGCCAACCAGCTTGAAGCCCGCTTCAAATCCGCCGACGACAACTGGTACGAAAAAGTCGTCGCCCGTAACCAGGTGGAAGAACAACAAGTCAAACCCTCGCGCGAGGCCGCCTCGCGCTGCTTTGTCATCGTCGACGCGCCGGCCAACAATCCGGAACGGGAGAAAGTCGGCAAGCTGCTTCATGAACTCGATGCCCTCGAAAGCCGCATCGGCGGCAAACCGCTCACCGCCGATCTCGCCCGCGAAAAGCAAGCCAAGCTGTTTGAAATCGAAAAGACCCTCTTTGCCTGGAATGACCGCCGCACCCAGCAGAATTTGCCTCCCGCGTCGGAAGCGATGATGCTCTCCGACATGCTCCAGCGCGTCCACCAGGATGTCGTGAGTCAGGTGATCGACAATGGCTGGCCGATCACCGTGGCCGATTCCGACCGGATGTCGCCCGAGGAAGACCAGCGATTGCAGGCCAGTTGGCAATCCCTGGTGAATTCCAAGAACAACCCAAACGCCAAAATCGTGATCCCTGAGACCGTCGGCGGTAAGCTCGATTCACCCCAGAAGGCTAAGCAGTTTCGCCTGGAAACGCTGACCAATTTCTCCCGCCTCATGGGCAGCGAGGCCGGTCGTCATATCGTCGCCGAACTGGAAAAGAGCCCCGAACAAGTCACCTTCGAGGCCGGTGACGAGGCGATGTGCATCTCGAAAGTTGTCAGCGAGGCGACCTACGACCCCAGCGGAACTCGCACTGCGAAAGGTCAAAAGAGAGGCGCCCGGGTCCAAATGGTGTTGGGGGCCAAGGACAGCGACGTCGCTCTCAATACGCCCAACGGCAATACCCTCTTCTCTCCCCGCTTTATCGCCATGGGGCACGAACTGATCCACGGCTTGCATGGCGCCCGCGGCACCGATCAGAGCAAGAAAGATGCACACCTCCTGCCAGATGCCAAGTGGAACAACTGGGAGGAATACCAGACGATTCGCCAGGGAAAGACCTCCGAGCAAACCCTGCGGGCCCAATACGGCATGTCGGCCGAGCGGTTCGGGCACCTCAGCAGCGATCCGCAACAGGCCCTGCCGGACGCCTTTGGCGACTCGCTGGAAGCGTTTGCCGAGTTGCAACAACTCCAGAACAGCGGCACGGATGTAGACGGCGCGTTGAAGTCCAGAAAACTGAATCCCAACGCGATGACCGAGAAAACGAAATTGGCACTCTATAAAGACTCCACGGTCACCGGTCCCATTCCCGGCGGCTGGGACGCCAATCAGCTTACCGTCGATCAAATCAAGGGAATCGTGACCCACAAAATCCCGCCTCGGCTCGGAGAACTGGGCTGGGCGCCGTACGGGCTGCCGGTGACCGGAGGGGGAGACTCGATCAAGAATCTCATCGATACCAGCCGCCATCACCCCCGCTCCCCGCTCGGGCGGAAATATCGCTCGCTCGGCGGCGACACCGCCTGGCAAGCCCTGGCCGATTTCGAAGCTGGCGCCTCCAGCGGCCTGTATCTCGGCAGCGACGCCAACTGGCCCACCAAGGTCGAAGCCCTCGATCGCGCCGCCGCCGCCCTGGACGCCCTTGCGTCTGGCATCACCGATCCGACGTTTCCGAACCGCTACGCCGCCGAGAAAAAGGTTGCCGGCAAGATCAAGCTGCTCAAGGACGCAATTCAAACGGCGGAGAATACCGCCCAAAAAAAGCTCCAGGAGTTGGCCAACCGGGCCACGAACAAAACCCAGGAAGGCCAGCTCGTGGCGACCGTCGACGCGGACCTAAAAGACCGAAACTGGGGCCCGGCTCTCCCTCGCTTGAATTCCCGCACGAAACTGGCCCTCTTTCAAGACAAATCCGTCGTTGGACCGTTGCCCGCAGGATGGAACGCGAACGAACTTTCCCTCGACCAGATCAAAGGCATCGTCCAAGACAAAATCCCCTTCCGTCTGAGCGAACTGGGCTGGTCTCCATTGGAACTCCGCGACCTCTCGCGGCTCAAACTGGTGACCGCCACCAGCGAAGCCCATCCAAAATCCCCTCCAGGCACAAAATTCGCCATCCTCGGCGGCGACGCGGCACTCCAAGCCATCGCCACCTTCAATCGCGAAGCGCGCGCCCGCCTCCCGGTAGGAAAACCGACCGACTGGCCCAGCCGCTTGGAGGCCCTTTCCCTCGCCGCGGATCGGTTGAAGCTCCTTGCAGATAACGTGTTCGATACCGACTTGCGAGCGGTGGTGTTGTCGTCCGCGCCGATCGCCCGAAGGTTGGAAGCCCTGAAAAAGGGGCTAGCCGACGCCGATGCCGCCCGCGCCGAGGCGGCCCGCAAGGCGGAGTCTCACGCCGAACAAATCGTGCAATCCTTCGACAGCGGCCGCGTCCAACAGATCGCCACCGCCGGCCACGCCAAAGGATCGCGTTTTGAGGCCGTCGTCTTGGCCATGCAAGAGGTAAGCCGGCTCATGGTCACCTCCGGCAGCTCCCCCCTCAATGCGGAAGACGTCGAAAACGCCCTCGCGAATCTCGAAGCCGAAGCCCAAAAATATCTCAACGAGCCGGCCCACAAAGATCCCCGCAGCAGCGAAGGCAAGGCGCGTGTCAACGAATGCCAAAAGGTCCTTCAACAGGCCCAGTCCGCTCGCCAGCAAATCGTTCAAATCAACGAGACCGCCGACAATTTACTCCAGTTTGTGACCAGCCAATTACAGCAGCGAACGGCCCGCCCCATTCCGACCGAGCCGTTGGACAAGCTGCTTAGCACTCCCTTGCTCTCCGGCGACCATCGCCAGGCCGCTGTCTCCCTGCGTGAGGAAGTCGATCGCTACACGCGCGAATTGCTCTCGGTGTGATTGCCGACCCGCGCCGCCGCTTGGGCACGCGGCCCCTCAATCCAGCAGTTGCGCCTCGATCGGCGTCTCCCGCGTCCGATGCGGAATCAACGCGGCCAGCACCGGCATCAGCGCCGCCCCGGCAACGAAGCCCCCCACGTGCGCCCACCACGCCACCCCGCCCGACAAGTTCATCCGCACTTGCCCATACGCCTGGAGAAGCTGCCCCAAGAACCATAGCCCCAATACCGCCAGCGCCGGCAAATCCACCACCGTAATAAAAATGAACAGGAACACCAGCGTATGCACCCGCGCGTGGGGAAACGTCACCGCATACGCCCCTAGCACCGCCGCGATCGCGCCGCTGGCGCCGATCACCGGCACCATACTGGTCGGGTCCATCGCCCAGTGCGCCAGCGTGGCCACCACGCCCCCGAACAAATAGAACAACAAAAACGGCACGTGCCCCAGCCGATCCTCGACATTGTCCCCAAACAAATACAAAAACCACATGTTGCCCAGCAAGTGCATCCAGCCGCCGTGCAGAAACATGGCCGTGATTAAAGAGCGATAAATCTCTCCCTTCGCCGGCTTTAGCTCGATCACCGGCTGAGCCACCGGCACCTCAAACACCCCAATCCGCTCCTTCAACGGCGCACCGACCGGCACGTCGATCACTCGCGGGTCGCTCAACTGCGAAATCCGCGCCGGGACAAACCCGTACCGCACCGCAATCGCGATCTGACGCTCTTCGCTGATCCGCGTCATCGACAAAAACATCACGGCGTTAATCGCGATGATCGCCCACGTCACGATCGGCGTTCGACCGCTGGGATTGTTGTCGGCGAAGGGAAACATGTGACACCAGCAGGATCGCTGTACCCTCGGAGATAAAAGTGGGGTCCAGCCCGGCCACGTGCAGACAAAAGTTGACGCTTCGGTCCAGCCAGGCCCTGCCGACCGCAGCACCGCGGTCGCACGGGCCGTTTTCGTGAAGGGAACTACGGCGAAGGCTCCGTATCGATCGGCAGCGGAATTCCCTTGATCTTCCCCTCCACCACCAGACTCTGACGCACGAATCCCTGAAACCGGCAGACCAGCATCGCCCCGCGCCGCATCTTGATCATCTGCACCGCCAGCACCAACCGATCCCCCGGCACCACCGGATCCCGGAACCGCACCTCTTCCAACCCGCCAAAACCCACCACCTTCGCCCCCAGCAAATCATAGCGCTGCGAAAAATAGCTGGCCAGTTGCGCCGCCGCTTCGCACATGATCACCCCCGGCATCAAAGGATAGCTGGGCATGTGACCCCGGCACCAGAACTCGTCCGGCGTGATGTCCTTGTAGCCAATGCACAACTGCCGGTCGATATTCTCATAGACTACCGCCGTAAGCTGCTCCATTTCGAACCGCTGGAGGTTGTACCGGCGTATGTCCGCCTGCGTGGCGATAACGCGATCCAGGTCCAGCTTGGCGAAGTCGACAAGTAGTTCCTTGGAGCCCACGGGCAATCCCCGGATGAATCAAACGGGATAGATCAATGTTGTCGGCTTCCCACTCCCGCTCGGTTACACCGCAAGACGGTGGCAAACCGCGTCGGACGGGAACAAATACCCCTTCGCCGCTCTCCTCCCCAGGGCGAATATCGTCGTCGCGGCTATCAAGGGCCGCCTGCCCACGAATCGAGCCGGTCGATGGCCAGCATCAGCTTGCCGGCCAGAATCGCCGATCTGAATCAGGTGCGCAAGTCCTTCCGCTTCAGACGCCGGGCCTTGCTATTGGCCGGCCGCTTTCCATGATTGGCCTTCTTCAAAGTACGATGCGGCTTGGCCATGCGGACTCGCTCCTCAACGGCAAAGAAATCTTCTTTATGAACGTAAAAACCAAGTCCTAAGCCTACCAATTGCCGCCCCTCGGGGGAAGAGTGCTCCGCAGCGGATTATACTTCTCGATACGAATACCGCCGGTGTTCCAGCGCTCGTTCCTTGCGGTAACTGTCCCTTTGGCGCAGCAAATCCTTCCTCGCGTGCTCCTTCCCCCGCCGCGCACATGTGAACGCACCCTCCCCTAGCCGCACATTCCAATGCCATTCCGTCAACTTCGCCCCGACCTTTTCCTCTGGACCGATACCTGCAACGTCTTCGTCCTCCGAGACGGCGACCGCGCTCTGCTGATCGACCTCGGCGATGGCAGCGTGATCGACCACCTGCAAGAAATCAATGTCCACCACGTCGATTGGGTCCTCTTCACCCACCACCACCGCGAGCAGTGCCAGGGTGGCCAACGCCTTGCTACAGCGTCGATCCCCGCCGCCGCCCCCCAC
>JALHPA010000211.1 GCA_022842745.1 Pirellulales bacterium | reverse complement strand
CCGCGGCCAAGCCCTCCCCACCCGTCCAATGGAAGCCTCGCTTGATCGACCCAGGCGCCGTCGCCGTCGAAGATCTCGCAGCCGCCGACCTCGACGGCGATGGCCGAACCGATCTCGTCGCCGCCGGCCGAGCGACCAAAAATGTCCGAATCTATTGGAATCAAGCCGACAAATAGCAGTCCGTTCATCCCCCCACCGGCCTCTCCCCCGCCGCCCCCCAATCGCGGCATTTTTTCTTGTTCACCCCGTCGGCCCTTCTCTCCGGCCAAGAGTCGAGGTTATAACGCACCTCGGGCTGTTCATGTCTCTGCTCCATCCTCAAAAATGCGCGAGAGCTTGCTCAGCAGCGAGGAGTGCTATCGCCTTCTGGCCGACGCGATGCACGATTGCATCAGCGTCAGCCGCACGGATGGAACCAGCCTCTACGTCAGCCCCTCCTATTTCCGCTTGACCGGCTATTCGCCTGACGAGGTATACGGCCGCGACTATCGGTCCCGAGTGCATCCCGACGACGTAGACCAGGTCGAAGCCAATCGGCAGCGAACCCTGCGCGGAGAACAAACCCGAGTCGAGTGGCGTTGCCTCTGCAAGGATGGGCGAATCCTGTGGCTGGAAACCGAAGCCACACCCCTTTTTGACCAACACGGTCACGTGGATCGGATCGCCTGCCGCACCCGCGATATCACCGACCGCAAACGTAGCGACCATACCGCCGCCAAACTGGCCGCGTTTCGCGAAGCCGTCATCGGCGCTGCCCTCGAAGGCATCTGCGTCTGCCACGCCATCCATGAGCCTCCCTTCATGCGCTTCGTGCTCTGGAATCAGCGCATGGTCGAAATCACCGGCTATTCCGTCGAGGAAATCAACGCCCTCGGTTGGTACCAGACCCTCTATCCCGATCCCGCGGTTCGCAAACTCGCCGAGGATCGAATCCGCAACATGCGCGCCGGCAATCCCCTCTCGGCCGAACCCTGGACCATCACCCGCAAAGATGGCGCCGAACGCGAAGTCCTGATCTCCACCTCCCGCGTCGAAACCGACGACGGCCACCCGGCGGATCTCGCCCTCCTCCTCGATATCACCGACCGACGCCGCGTCGAACGCTCCCTCCTGACCTTAAACCGCCGCCTCGAAGACCGCGTCGCCGAGCGCACCGCTGCCCTCCAAGAGAGCCGCCAACAGCTTCATGCCATCCTCGAAAACGCCAACACCCCCATCTACGTCAAGGACCTGGCCGGCCGTTATGTACTCGCCAATCGGCTCACGGAAGACCACCTCTCCCCCGACGGCCAGTCCTTGCTGGGTCGAACGGACCACGATGTGCTCCCCCCCTCCATCGCCGACCCCCTCGTCGAACACGACCGCCAAGTCCTCGCCGCCAACGGTCCGTTGCGGTTCGAGGAAACCCTCTCGCTGCCCGACGGACCGCACGTCTTCCTCACCGTCAAGTTCCCCCTCCGCGATGCACAAGGCGCCGCCAATGCCGTCTGCGGCATCTCCTCCGACATCACCGAACTGAAACGCGCCGAACAAGAACTCCGCTCCAGTGAGGCGCAATTCCGCGCCCTGGTCGAGGCCCTCCCAGACCCCATGTTCCGCGTCTCGCGCCAGGGCGAAATTATCGACTATCGGCCCGCCAAGGGGTTCGTACCCTACGTCGCGCCGTCCGACTTTCTCGGCAAACGCATGCAGGATGTGCTGCCGCCCCCCACCGGCAACAACATTTATGAAGCGATCCTGCGCGCCTTCCATACCGACGGATCCGTCAACCTGGAATACGAACTAGTCACGAACGGCATCGCTTATCAATTCGAAATGCGAGCCGTCGCCGTCAACGAAGTCGAAGCCCTCGCCATCGTCCGCGATATCACCGAACGCCGCCAAACCGAGTTCCGCCTCCGTGAAAGCGAGGCCCGCTACCGCCTCCTGGCCGAAAACGCTACCGACTTCATCTCCCGCCAGTGCGGTGACGGCCGCTTCCGCTACTGCTCCCCCGCCTGTGATTCGCTCCTGGGGTTCACCGCCGACGAACTCCTCGCCACCCGCCTTGTCGCTCTCGTTCATCCCGACGAGTCGGATCGGTTTGTCGCCGATTTCCAGTCCCTCCTCGCCACCGGCGGCAATCGTATTTTCAATGCTCGTTTGCGGTGCCGGGATGGATCCTATGTCCCAGTCGAAATGACCGCCAAAGCGACTCCGGCGACCGCCGACGCCACCGCCAACGTCGTCTGCATCGCCCGCGACGTCTCTTTCCGCGTCGCCGCCGAGGGACACCGCCGCGTCCTCGAATCGCAGCTTGCCCATGCCGGCCGGCTCAGCACCGTCGGCGAAATGTCCACCGGCTTCGCCCACGAAATCAATCAACCCCTCGCCGCCATCGGCTACTACATCGACGGCTGCCTCGAACTCCTCGCCGCCGGCCGAGCCGATCCCCAATCCTTGCTCGATCCCCTCCGCCAGGCCTCCTCCCTCACCCAAAAATGCGGCGAAATTATCCGCCGCCTCCGCCGCTTCGTCTCCCGTCACGAACCCCACCGCACAACCGTCGACCTCCGCGACCCCATCCGCGAGGTCGCCGCCTTCCTCGATCGCGACGCCCAAGCCCACCACGCTCGAATCGACCTCGACCTGCCCGAACAGCCCCTGCACGCCCGCGTCGACGCCATCCAAATCCAGCAAGTCCTCGTCAACCTCATCCGCAACGCCCTCGAAGCCCTCGAAGGATACCCCCACACCGATCGCCGCGTCCTCGTCGCCGCACGCAAAGCAGACCAGGAAATCCACATCGATGTCCAAGACAACGGCCCAGGCATCCCCCCCGAATTGCTCGAACAGATCTTTGAACCCTTCTTCACCACCAAGGCCACCGGTCTAGGAATGGGCCTGAAAATCGCGCGCACCATTGTCGGCGATCACCAAGGCCAACTCGACGTCCCCAACCTCCCCTCGCGCGGCGCCCATTTTCGCATCCGCCTGCCAGACCAGGAGTGATCCATGTCCCTCGATCTCCAACCTACCGCCGCCACCGTCTTTGTCGTCGACGACGACGAAGACGTCCGTCGCTCACTTGACTGGACCTTCCAAACCGTCGGACTCGCCGTCCGCACCTTCCCGGGTCCCGCCGAAATCCTCGCCGGCTTCGATCCCGCCCAGCCCGGCTGCCTCGTCCTCGATCTCCGCCTCCCTGGCATGAGCGGTCTCGACTTGCGCAAGCGCCTCGCGCAACAGGGAAGCAAGCATCCCTTCGTCATGATCTCCGGTCACGGCGACATCGGCGCCGCCGTCGACTGCATGCGCGCCGGCGCGTCCGATTACCTCGAAAAACCCTGCAATCGCCAGCGCCTGGTCGATGCCGTCCAGCAAGCCATCGAACAAGATGCGAAACGCCGGATCGCCCGCGCCGAGGAGCAATCCGCCGCCCAAAAACTCGCCCTCCTCACCGACCGCGAACGCCAGGTCTTCGACCGCATTGTCGCCGGCCAGGTGACCAAGGAAATCTCCTCCGCCCTCGGAATCAGCCCCCGCACCGTAGACGTCCATCGCTCCCGCATTATGCAAAAACTGAATGTACAATCCGTCTCTCAATTAGCTTGCCTTATAGCTCTGCAATTGCGCGCCAGCATCCCCTAACCATCCCGCCGGAGGCCGCCCATCGAAACGCGCGGTTGTATCGAATATTTCCCCGCTTGACGCCTCGAATCTCGTAAGTTCCACATCGTCACTCCGCAAGTTCCTGATGTTCCCCAGATTGGGTTCTGTCGATAGTAATTGTGGTCAAGCGCATGCGCGTGCCCGTGATACTGTGGCGAATCGCCCCCCTAAATGGTGGATTCTTCCACGCTTCGTCCCGGGCCGGTTCCACTTTGCGGATCCACGCAGCCGAAACAATAAGGGGATACGCCGGTTTAGGCTCCTGACTCGGGCATCTCGGCCGCGATACTTGGCAAGGCATGTCGCGCGTCGGCGGAGCGACGAAACTTCGTTTTTTAATCGCTTCGACTCGCTCCACGATTTAATGCCGTGCTCTACTTCTTTATTCTCATCGTAACCGTCGCCGTCGCTTCGGCTTCATTCGGCGCAGGCTACTACTGGCTCAAGAATCGCGGCGTCGCCCCGGCGCCTTTCGAGGATCCCGCGAATCTAAGCCCAGTCGCTCGCTTGGCGGCCATCGCGCCCGAACGCCTCTCCCGGGCCGCTGACGGCTCGCACGAGACCCGCCAGCTTCTCGAAATGCTCTTTCGGCTCGCCACCGGCCTCTCCACCCACGTGGATAACCACTCGGCCGACATGCACGAGATCTCCGCCAACCTCCACAGCGAGAACGGTCCCGTCCCCTCCGCCGACCACGTCATCTCCGCCATCCGCCGGGTGGTCGAAGCCAATGGCCGACTCAACGACCAACTGCATTCCGCCAAATCCCAATTGGAAGACCAGGCCCGCTTGCTCGAAGACAGCCTGGCCCAATCCCTTACCGATCCGCTCACCAAGATTGCCAACCGCCGGGCCATGGACCTCGTGATTGAACGCGCCCAAGCCGCCTGGGATCATCGCAAAGCCCTCTACTCCCTCGTCCTCATGGACGTCGACCACTTCAAGCGATTCAACGACACCCATGGCCACCGCGCCGGAGACGCCGTCCTGCAAAGCGTCGCCGCCGTCCTCAGCGAGTCCACCCGCAAGCCAACCCTCGTCGCCCGCTACGGCGGAGAAGAGTTCGCCCTCGTCATGCCCGGGATCGATCTCGACGCCGCCGCCGCCGCTGCCGACCGCGCCCGCCGCGCGATCGAATCCCGCACCGTCGCCTTCGAAGGCAAATCCTTGAAAGTCACCGCCAGCCTCGGCGTCGCTGCGATCGTGGACGGCGGCACCGTCGACGACCTCATCGAGCGCTCCGACAAGGCCGTCTACGCCTCCAAGGGTGCCGGCAGAAACTGCGTCCACGTCTACCGCGACGGCCGCTGCGAACGGTTCGATCCCGCGGGACGCGCCGTAGTCGAGGAATGGATCGGCGCCCCCCCCTCCTCGCCGCTTGCTGCCCCGGCCTCCCCGGCCGGCGGCCTGGCCGTCGAAGCTCCCCCCGTCCCCGCCGCCGGAGTCCGGTGCCTCACCCGCTTTGAATTCATCGACATGGTGCGCGGTCTTCTCGTCCAGGCCGAGGCCGACGGCCGTATCCACTCCGTCGCCCTGTTGCGCCTCGAACTCCGCGCCGATGCCAAGGAAATGCACGAACAAGCCATGGAACGCGCCAAGGAGTTGCTCCACCTCGCCCTCCGCACCGACGATTGTCTGGCCCGTTACTCCGATCGGGTCTTCGCGCTGTTGCTCATAGACGCCATCCCCTCCGTCGCCGCCGAAGTCCTCGATCGACTGATCGGTCGCACCCGCCAGGGTATCACCCAGTCGCTCGGCGTCCCCTGCTCCCTCAGCGTCGGCATCGCCGGTTGCGAACGCCGCGACGACACCATCTCCCTCCTCCGCCGCGCCGAGCAAGACATCCACTAATACCTCGGCAGCCGCTCCCGGTCGCCGCCAGTCCGCCCCCCCCCCGCGGCGCCCCCCGCTACCCCAGTCCCCTCTCTCCACCAAAGCGATATCCCTGGTCCCCAGCCAGCCCCAGGGATATCATGGCGATCGAAGCCGCTCCTGCGGAACAAGAGGGCGGCACTCGCACTGCGAAGGGCGGCGGCATGCAGCCGGGTCAGATCTTCGAAGACAAATACCGCATCGAGCGGGAAATCGGCCGCGGTTCCTTCGGCATCGTCTACCTCGCCCAGGAAATCGAGTCCCTCGGCTGGCGCGCCATCAAGGTTCTCCTCCCTTGGACCCGCTCCGTCCCCTCGCTCAAGCACCGCCTGCGTCGCGAGGCCAAACTCACCTCCCTGCTCAAAAGCCCCCACGCCGTCCGGGTCCACGAAACCGGCGAGACCG
>JALHPA010000210.1 GCA_022842745.1 Pirellulales bacterium | reverse complement strand
CAGCCGACGCATCGCACTGTCATGCTATTGCCAATCAGCCAATGGGCCATCGCCGCACCCTGCCAATAAACGTTGTTCCGTACGATTTCCCCGGCCTCCCATCACCATAAACAGGACACCGCTATGAGGTCCGGATGTCCCGTTCCTGTTCCACCCCCCTGGGCGAGGCCCTCTTTCGAGTGTAAAGGTTGGCGAAGCGCGGCGAAAGAGTCCAGGTCCTCAAGGCCGCTTTCCCGCCTTTGCGCCCCCGCCGCTGATCCAGCCATCCACGCCACGAACTTCCCACGCGTGCCGCTCCACGACCTCCAATCTGCCCGTTGCCGACCCGAAAAATCTACCCCAACTCAATTTGACACGTTCGCCTCTCCCGGATACCTTTCCCACCCCCGAACATGAACTGAGAGATGGGACGCCCCGCTGAGTGTCGACCGGCCCAAACCTGGGCTTGCCGCCGGGTGGTGCTCCCATCTCCCGATTCCCGCCCACAACATTAACTCACGACCCGCGAATTCAACCTTGACCAGGCTGCGGAGTCTTCCCGCCTTGCGCGGGTTGCGTCCGCGCCTTGCGTGAGTTCCTTCCACCACACCAAAAACCCGACAATCGATCGCGAAGCCGCTCCCGCGGCCCACGTTGCATCCACCACGCGAACGAGCACATGGAGGTGCTGAGTTGTCCTCTCGCACAAGCGTCCTCATAGTCGAACAATCCCCCGAGGCCCGCGACGTGCTCCGCACCGCCCTGGAAAAGCGCGGGCATCAAATCTTCGAGGCCGATGGCCCCGAAACCGGCCTCGAAATGACCCGCCAGCACCAACCCGACCTGATCCTCCTGGATTTAGAGTGCGAAACCGCCGGTCAGCTCGTCTCCCCGGAGCAATTCGCCGCTGCCGCCGCCGATTCCGCCTCTTTGGTCATGCTCGGCGCCGCCCGGCGGGGCCAACGTCTCCCCGCTGGCTCCCTGATCGCCAAACCCTACCATTATCGGCCGCTGATCTCTAAAATCGAGCAGCTTTTGGCCGCCCGCTATCGAGCGGCCTGACCGCTGCCCGAACCGCGCGACTGGCCGCGCCGGGTGGCATTCGGCCGCTCGATCCAACGAAACCGCGTCCCGTCGCGGCGCCTCCGGTCGGGCGTGCCAGGCCCGCTCGGGGGAACCATCGCCGTGCCGTCGCTGTTCGTTATCCAAGGTCGCGATCAAGGGAACCGCTTCGAGCTCCCCCTCTCCGAGGTCGCTATTACTCTCGGCCGCGACCTGAGTTGCACGATCCAGTTGCACGACACCGAAGTTTCCCGCCAGCACGCCGAACTCCGCTACGTCGGCCAGACCCTGGTCCTCCTCGACAAGGGCAGCTCCAACGGCACCTTCGTCAATAACCGCCGCATCGAGCGCCACGAGCTCGCCGCTGGCGACCAGGTCCAGCTCGGCCGCACGGTCATGCTCTACACCGGCGGCCAGGACCCTTCCCCCCGTCGCGACGAAGACATCCAGATCGTTACCCACCGCCGCGATTCCGAGCGCTCGCGAATCGTCCGCACCATGCGCCAGGACGAAGGCAGCCAGCTTCTCTCCTCCGACTTCGACCAGACGCAAAGCAATTGGCTCGCCCGCGCCCGCGGCAATCTCCAGGTCATGTACCGCACCGCCTTGGCGGTCAGCCATACGCTGGACATCGACCAGCTTCTGGGGCGGATCATGGACCTGATCTTTGAGTGGGTTGACGCCGATCGCGGCTGCTTCCTGCTCTTGGATCCGGAGTCGCAAACGTTCAAACCCCGCGTCCGCCGCGACCGCCGCGCCGAAAACCGCTCCCGCGACGCGCACGACGCCCCAGCCCCGGAGCTGCATCAAGCCCCCTCTGACAATCCCAGCCTGCTCCCCGCTTCACTCGCCGATACCGACTCGCTTCCTCCTTCGGTTTCTCAATCTTCCCCCGCCTCGTCCAGCCAGAATGCCGACCGACTGACCATCAGCCAGACCATTCTTGACTACGTCCTCGAACACAAAGAAGGCGTTCTGACCAGCGACGCGCGCGAGGACGAGCGTTGGGATCCCGCCGCCAGCATCGTTCAGCAAGGCGTCCGAGAGGCCATCTGCGTTCCCATGCAGGGCCGTTACGACATCGTCGGCGTCATCTATATCGACACCCTCACCCCCGCTGCCCGCCACCTCTTCCGCGACGGCAAAAAATTCTCCGACGACCACCTCAAGCTCATGGTCGCCATCGGCCACCAGGCGGCCCTTGCCATCGAAGACACCAACTACTACTCGGCCATGGTCCAGGCCGAACGCCTCGCCGCCGTCGGCCAGACCATCGCCACCCTCTCCCACCACATCAAGAACATCCTTCAAGGCATCCGCGGCGGCAGCTACCTGATCGAAATGGGCCTCAACGATCACGACGAATCGATCGTCCGCAAAGGCTGGGACATCGTCGAAAAAAACCAGAAGCGGATTTCCAACCTGGTACTCGACATGCTCACCTTCAGCAAGGAGCGCGAACCCGATCTCGCCCCCGCCGAGCTCAACCAGACCATCGCCGACGTTGTCGAACTTATGGCCGCCCGCGCCGCAGAGAAATCCGTCTCCCTTCGCTTTGAACCAGCCCCCGATCTCCCCACCCTCGTGTTCGACGCCGAGGGCATCCACCGCGCCGCCCTCAATATCGTCACCAACGCCATCGACGCCTCTGCCGACAACGTCTCCGCCGGCCGTACCCCAGGAGAGGTCGTCGTCTCCACCTCCCTCTCCCTGGAGGGCGCCGCCTCGATCGTCGTCCAAGACAACGGCGCAGGCATTGCCCCCGAAGATCTCGGCGAAATCTTCAGCCTCTTTGTCTCGCGCAAAGGCGCCCGCGGCACCGGCCTGGGACTTCCCGTCAGCCAAAAGATCCTTAAGGAGCACGGCGGCCAGATCAAAGTCGAAAGCGAGCTCGGCCGCGGCAGCCGCTTCATTCTCGAATTCCCAGCCCAACTCCCGGCCCCCCAGGCCAGCACTATCAGCGACACCAGCCTCGCCGAAGCCGAGGCCGCCGCCCGACGCCTGGCACTTGGCGAGACCACCTGACGATGCCCATTCCCATGCCGCACCGCCGTGTTGCCATCCGCGGCGCCGCCTCCGTTTGCTCCTGCACATCCGTATGCCGGTCCCGAGTTGGCGTCCAGGTCAAGGGTGCATCGCTGCCCATTAACCAATCAGCCGCAACCGCGATGATTCGAGTCGAACCTGACCTGGAATCGCGCCTCGCCCGCAAAGAAGCGCAATGCTGACCAAACTGACGATTCGCAATTTCAAGCAATTCGCCGATGTCGAAATCGAGCTTGGCAATCCGGTTGTGTTCATCGGGCCAAACAACTCAGGCAAGACTACGGCCTTGCAGGCATTGGCCCTCTGGGACGTGGGTCTGCGGCGATGGAACGAAAAACGAGCTGGAAAGAAGGCTCCGGAAAAGCGGTCCGGCGTCACGATCATCCGCCGCGATCTGATCGCCGTGCCAATACCAAACGCTAACTTGCTCTGGAAGGATTTGCACGTCCGGGATGTGCGGCGCGACAATGGCGCGCAACAAACCAAGAACGTACGCATCGACATTGTCGTCGACGGTGTGACGGACGATCGCTCCTGGCAGTGCGGCTTCGAATTCGATTACGCCACCGACGAATCCCTCTATTGTCGGCCGCTTCGGCTTTCCGAGAAATCTAACCCGGAGCGAATGCCGATTCCAACGGAGGCGACAGACATTCGGGTGGCCTTCCTACCTCCCATGTCAGGACTGGCCGCTAACGAGATCCGTCTCGATACCGGCGCGATTAACGTCCGTCTCGGTGAAGGTCGCACGGCGGAAGTCGTGCGCAACCTTTGTTATCAGGTCGCGTCCTCTATGGACGGGGGCTCCACATGGAACGAAATTGCCGGACAAATCGAGAGCCTATTCGGCGTTACGCTCGACACTCCCGTCTACGTTCCCGAACGCGGCGAAATCACCATGACCTACCGCACCCGTGCAAAGGTTCGACTAGACCTCTCGTGTGCCGGCCGTGGCCTGCAGCAAACGCTCCTTTTGCTAGCTCATCTCGCGGTCCACCCCAACAGCGTGCTCTTGCTCGACGAACCGGATGCTCATCTCGAGATCCTGCGCCAGCGTCAGATTTACGACCTCTTGACCCAGGCGGCGCAGCGCCAACGCTGCCAAATCGTGGCCGCCAGCCATTCCGAAGTAATCCTTAATGAAGCCGCGGATCGCGACGTCGTCGTGGCCTTTGTCGGCAAGCCGCACCGCATCGATGACCGGGGCCACCAATTGCTCAAATCCCTCAAGGAGATCGGCTTTGACCAATACTACCAGGCCCAGCAAACCGGCTGGGTGCTCTACGTCGAAGGCGCCACCGACCTCGCCATCCTGCAAGCCTTTGCAAAGGCCCTCGGCCATCTCGCCCAATCTGCTTTGGAACGCCCGTTCGTGCATTATGTGGCCAATCAGCCACAACGAGCGCGGGGACATTTTCACGGACTGTGCGAGGCGAAGCCCGATCTCGTCGGCTTTTCTTTGTTCGACCGCCTGGACGCTGCGCCTAAGCCCACGCCTGAACTTCAAGAATACATGTGGCATCGCCGCGAAATCGAAAACTATCTCTGCCAGCCCGAAACTCTACTGGCCTTCGCAGCCGCCCACGAGCAAGACGACTTTGGGCCACTGTTCGCCGGCCCGGAATCCGAACGCCGACGCGCGGCGATGGACAAAAGCATCAACGACAACATCATTCCCGCCGCGATGAACAACCGAGATGATCCGTGGTGGATCAACGTCAAAGCCAGTGAGGACTTCTTGGATCGCGTATTCAACGACTATTCGCGCGCTCTCGATCTTCCCGCGGGCCTAATTAGAAAACGCGATTACCACATACTCGCGCCGTTCGTGCCAAGAGAACAGATCTCGCCAGAGGTTGTGCAAGTTCTCGACGCGATCGTCGTAGTAGCTCATGCAGCGCGCCCGCTAACGTAGAATCCCCCGGGGCGCCAGGTTCAAAGGATTTCTGCTTTTATGACTTCTGCCCTGCTTTCTTTCCGCCCAGCGGCCCTCCTCTTCGCCGTCGTTTCCCTCCTGTCCGCCCCCCTGGCCCTGGCCCAACCTCCAGACCAGTCCCCACCACGGCCTGCCCCGCAGCCGCAAAGCCCGACTGCGGCGCCATCCCCCGCCCCGCCCGCTTCCCCCCGCTCCACGCTCCCCAACATCGTTCTCATCCTCGCCGACGACCTCGGGATTCACGATCTCGGCTGCTATGGCCGCCGCGACCATCGCACCCCCCACCTCGACCGCCTCGCCTCCCAGGGCCTCCGTTTCACTTCCGCCTACGCGCCCCAGCCCATCTGTTCTCCCTCCCGCGCGGCGCTCATGACCGGTCTCGCCCCGGCCCGCTTGCACCTCACCAATTTCCTTCCCGGCCGCCCAGACGCCCCTTCCCAGCGCCTCCTCCAACCGCGCATTGCCGGCCAACTGCCGCTTGAAGAAACCACCCTCCCCGAACTCCTCAAGCGCGCCGGCTACGCCACCGGCATCTTCGGGAAATGGCACCTTGGCGGCGACGGCTTCGGACCCCGTGAACAAGGCTTCGATGTCGCACTGTCACCCCCCGCCACCAATCCCCCGACCCCAGAGGCCGGCGGCAAGGGAGAACTCTCTATCGCCGCCGCTGCCGAGAAATTCATCGCCGACCACCGCCACGAACCGTTCTTCTGCTACGTACCCCACAATTCCCCCCATATCCCCCTCTCCGCGCCCCCCCACCTCGTCGCCAATCGCCGCGACGCCTTCAATCCTGCCTACGCCGCCATGGTCGAGACCCTCGACGAATCGGTCGGCCGCGTTCTCCAGACCCTCGATTCCCTCGACCTTGCCCAGCGCACCATAGTCAACTTTGCCAGAGACAAC
>JALHPA010000209.1 GCA_022842745.1 Pirellulales bacterium | reverse complement strand
ACCCGGCGGGCTGGACTTCACGGACGGCGTAGGCGCCCGGGGCGAGACCGTCGAAGCGGTAGTCTCCGACGGAATTGGTGGTAGTCGTCGCGACGACGGCGCCTGCTCCGTTGAGCAATTCGATCCGCACGCCGGAGAGGGGGCGATCTTGTGGGCCGAAGAGGCAATCCCCCTCGGGGTCGGCGAAGACGCGGCCCGCAAGGCTGGCGGGGATGACTTCGCAGAAGTTGTAGTCGGCGCCGACCGCGGCGGAACCGAGGAGAATGCCCTCGATCAAGTCGGAGGAACTCGCCGAGCCGCCGGTGGAGCCTGGCATCGCGTCCCCCTGAAAATAGCCGGCAGGCTGCGTTTCGCGGACGCGGTAGACGCCAGGAGCGATATTATGGAAGGCGTATTGGCCGTCGGCGTTGGTAAACGTGGTTTGGACCACCGTTGAGGTGGCGTCGAGCAATTCAATTTTGACCCCGGCTAGCGGGATATCTTGGGGACCGTAGACGCAATCCCCCTCAGGGTCTGCGTGGACGCGGCCACGGAGGGTGGCAGGGAGCAATTCACAGAAGTCGTAGCGGACGGCGTCTTTCGCGGAGGTGATGGTGATGCCGGTGATCAGATCGGTGGCGCTGACGATGCCGCCCGCGGAGCCGACCATTTCGTCTCCCTGAAAGTACCCGGCCGGCTGGATTTCGCGGACCTGATACGTGCCGGGGGGAAGGTTATCGAAGAAGTACTCGCCGGCGGCATTGGTGAAGGTGGTGCGGAGAAGATTTCCGCTGGCGTCGCGGAGTTGGATCGCAACACCGGCCAGAGGCAAATCGTTTGGTCCAAAGACGCAGTCCCCTTCGGGGTCGGCGTGGACACGTCCGCCAATGCTGCCGGGAATGATTTCGCAGAAGTCGTAGCGGACCGCATTGGCGGCGGAACCGAGGACGATCTGGGAGATCAGATCTCCGTTGACGACGCCGCCGGCGGACCCGGCGGTGGCTGCGCCTTGGAAGTAACCGGCGGGTTGAAGCTCGCGAACGGAGTACGCTCCGGGGGCGAGGTTTTGGAAGCGGTAATCTCCCAGGGGGTCCGTCGTGGTGGTCGCGACGACGGATCCCTGGGCGTTGAGCAGTTCGATCGTGACCCCATTCAGCGGACGGTCTTGTGGACCGAACACGCAATCCCCTTCTGGATCGGCGAAGACCCTGCCGGAGAGGCTGGCGGGGAGCAGCTCGCAGAAATCGTAGTCGACGCCGACCAGGCCGGAGGTGAGAAGGATGTTGGAGGTCCAATCCGGAGCGGCGATTGTCCCGCCAGCCGAGCCGATTTTCTGCCCCCCCTGATAGTAAGCGGCCGGTTGGACCTCGCGCACGGAATAGACGCCCGGCATGAGGTTTTCGAAGCGATACAACCCTTGGCTATCGGTCAATGTGGTGGCGGTGACGGCTCCCACGCTATTGAGCAGTTCCATCCTAACGCCGGCCAGCGGCAGGTCGGCGGAACCGAATTCGCAATCCCCTTCGGGATCGGCGAAGACCCGACCGGAGATCGACGCGGGGCGAACCTCGGCGAAGTCGTTCTCGACGCTGTCCTGGCCGCCGAGCAGGGTGATTTCGCTCAATATATCGGAGGAGGTGACGACGCCGGCGGTCGCGCCGCCAATCGAGCCAGGTTTTGCACCGACACTGAGGTATCCGCTGGGCTGCGTCTCCACAATCCGGTACGTGCCAGGCAGGATTCCGTCGAAGCGATAGTCCCCAAGCGCATTGGTGACCGTCGTCTTGCCGGTGGCGACGTAGGACGAGCCGTTCCATTCCAAGAGCGCAATCGAGACGCCCGACAGGCCCAACTCGCCGGAATCCTGAGAGTTGGAAAGATTGGGGTCGTGGAATACCGTGCCCGAAATGGTGATCGGCTTGGGGACTTGACGCAGCCGGGCGACGGCGCCGGCGGTGCGATCTTCGCGGTCGACGGAATCGGGCGGGATGTAGCTGTCGGGGGGGAGCGACAACTGCGAGCCGGCCTGGGCAGCGGCGGCGGAAAAATTGCCGTCGTACTGGTCGTAGAAGATGGCGGAGAGGGTCGCGTCCTCGAAGTTCTGGTGGGTGAAAAGTCCCGTGAGATGGGAACCTTCGAACTCCCCCCCCTCGGCAACGGAGGTGGAGGTGAAGAGTCCCTGCTCGTCGACGTCGATTTCAAAGACCAGGGTTTCGCCCGCGTCAAAACCGGCCAGGTCGAAAGTGATTTGCGAGGACCCGTCAGCGACGGAGACGCGGGTGATGGAGAAGCCGTCGTGGGAGACGATCGACAACGGGACGGATTTGAACTTGCCGGCGCCACCGGCGGAGACATCGAAGAACACATCCCCGAGGGTGACGCCGCCGTCCTTGAGCTTGTCGCCATCGATGGTCAGACGGGTGAGCTGGGCGCCGGGGGCGCCTCCCTGGAAGGTCACGTGGATTCGATCGCCGGCGGAGTCGTCGCCGCTGGCTTCCTCGAAATAGACCGCGCCTAGGTGCAAATCGGCCGCGCGGAGCTGGCGCGGTTCCAATTCCTCGACCTGGCAAAGACGCAGCGCTTGGGCGCTTCGGCGCGGCGCAATGAGACCTGGATCCTCAATTCCTGGAAGCCATCGACGCCAGCGGCGGACCTTGCTGAGCAATCCCACGTGCCACACCTCCGTGCTTCGCGGCCAAGCCGAGCGTTGCCCGGCATGACCCAACTTCACCCCTGCGAACGATCCTTCGATTCATGGCCCGCCCGTTTGTTTCAGCGGCCGGCTTTGGCGGTTTCCGTAGCGGTCGGCAAACGCGGCGGGGCGTTGAGATCCCACAGCCGCGCGGATGTATCAAAACTGCCCGAGACGAGCCGTTGGCCGGCGGCATCGCCATCGAGAGTGGCAATGGACCCGGTATGACCGACAAAGCGCCGGATTTCGCGCTGTTGATCGAGGTCCCACAAGCGAACCACGTTGTCGCTGCCGCCGCTGGCCAGCCGCCGATCCCCGCAGAAGGCAAGCGCAAAGACTTTTGTCCCACGGGAATCCAACGATCCGCTCGGGGCGCCTTGCTCTGGATTCCAGAAGCGGATCTGTTGATCCTCGCCTGCCGAGACGAGCGTCGCCTCCGCCGGGGCAAAGGCGAGCGCGCGGATCCGTTGGCGATGGGCCTGCCAATCGGCGAGTTGCTCGCCGTTTTCGGTCTTCCAAACGCGAATGCGACCGTTGCGCCCGCCGGCAGCCAGACGGCTGCCATCGGGCGAGTAGGCAAGAGCGCGGATATCGCTGCACGGGCATTCGAGCGTGCGGAGAAGGGCCCCTGAAACCGGCGCATAAATCTTCAGGGCTTTTTCGAAACCGGCAACCGCCAATTGTTCGCCGTCGGGGCGGAAGCGAACGGAGTGAATCGCGGCGGCCTGGCGGGGAAGGGCCCGGAGCAGTTGACCGGAAGCGAGGCTCCACAACCGCGGCTGCCGATCATCACCAGCGGAGGCCAGGGTTTTTCCGTCGAGGCTGAAGCAGATCGAGCGGACCCAATCGGTGTGCCCGCGGAGTTTGAACAGGGGCGTCCGATCGGCGATATTCCAGATGGTGATCCCATGATCGTCACCGGCGGCGGCCAATATCAAGCCATCAGGGCTCAACGCGACCGCGGTAAGTACCGGACGATTGTCAGGGGAATCGGCAACAAAAATCGCCAGTGGCGTATCGACAATGGGCGAAGAGGCGCGTGCTGGGATCGCCGTGACGCAGGACCACAAAATTGCAAGACAGGAGAAACCGCGAGTCATTCGCGCTATCCTAAGTTTTGTTCTTCGACGGTTACCGGTGCGCGCAGTGCTGTAGTGCTCTTCCATGAGAGATTTATCGTCTCCAGGAACGGCGACGCCACAACCGAAACGGGAGAACGGGCAGAATCCTTGCCGCCCGCCTAGAATGGGCGAACTGGATAAATTGCGCCGCGGCGATGGCAAGACCGCGACATCGAGAGACAGCTACGCGCGAGAGAGCTAATCTGCACGAACGTAAAGAGTGAAAAAATAACCGGCGGAGCTATTCGACGCCGGCTTTGCGCATCTTTTGCCGCGCGCGGGAGAGTGTCGGTCCGATGCTGTTTTCCGGCATGCCCACGGCGGCACTAATCTCCTGGTAGCTTTTGCCTTCCAGGTGGTACAGCCGGACCACCTCGGCTTCGGTCCCTTCGAGCTCCTCGAGCAGGCGCTCGATCTCGTCTCGATCCTGCAGTTGTTGAACGCGGTCGCCATGACCGTTGCGAGCGGTGCTTTGGACTTCCTGGGGGACGCTGCCAAGGCTGGCGGGATTCTTGCGTCCGATCAATTCATGGACCACAACCCGCCGCGCCACTACGGTTAGATAGGTAGCCAAGCTGCTTTCGCCGCGGAATTGCCGCAACACGGCGAAATTGTCGCGCAGGACGGCGAGAAAGACCTCATGGACGAGATCTTCGCGATCTTCATTGGTCAGGCGGATGGAACGTGCCTGGGCGGAGTGATTCACGACATGGACGACCAGGCCGAGAAAGCGGCGGACGAAGTCTTCCCAGGAGTCATGCTCGCGGGCCAGACAGCGTGCTAGCAAGTCGCGATCGAAGCTGGAAAGTGCCACGGCAGGTGTCCTTGGTCGGCGGTTGCCAACTGCGCGATCACAACCGGTCGCACGGCGGCATCCGCTTGCATCCGCCGCCTCTTTCGCGTGCGCACGGCCACGATTGTGATCGACGGCCATCGGCGCCGCCTGACTATCTGTGCCCCCAACCATCAACCGGGCTGTTCCAAGGCCCGCTCGGTCCGCGCGTCCATTGTTAGAGGGCGTATGCATGGATTCAGTTCGCGGTCCGGATCAAAATCTTGGGATCCGGACGGAACTGAGATTCATCGATTCTTCCCTGACAACACGCTGGCAGGCCCGTAAGGACCGAACGCGTCGAAGGTTCCATCGATTTTACGAACGAATGCACGTAGAAGCAAGGGCGACACCGAACCGCCCGAGAACGCTTGAGGAGCGTGTTGACAGAGCGGAATGCTGTCATTATTATGCCCGAAGTGCTTCCCCCCAAAAGGGAGCAAGTGCTTGGTGGGCAAGCACTTGGCCCCGTTCAAACGAACAGGGTCCGACCTATCTAGAGGAGCAAGCTGTCGATGACTCACGTGGTGTGCGAGCCGTGCTTCGCCTGCAAATATACCGATTGCGTGGTGGTGTGCCCGGTCGAATGCTTTTATGAAGGGGAAAAGATTCTGTACATCCATCCGGACGAATGCATCGACTGCGAAGCGTGCGTACCGGAGTGCCCAGTCGAGGCGATTTTCCACGAAGACAACGTGCCAGAGGAGTGGAAAGATTTCACAGCCCTCAACGCCGAGATGGCGCCGCAATGTCCGGTGATCACGGAGAAGAAGGAGCCGCTCGCGGGCAAAGAGTAGGCAACGGGACTGGCGTTTGCTAGTTCTGGTTTTGGCAGCATCGTACGGGAATGCGCCAATAGCTTCGCCGCTCGGCAAAGCCTGGTAAGCCGCAGGGTGGGGCGGTGTTCAATTCCGCGAAGGCTCCGGTATGCGCAATGCCGCGGGACCGAGTTGTACGCATTGCCGCGGCGACACAGTGCTAACGGCCGCGAGGACGCAGCGGTGGGTGCTGCGGCGGTCGATTGGCCGAGGCGGAAGAAGTTGACCGCTATTCTTTTGGAATTCGGTTCAGCGTGTAGTACGCGGCTTTGTGCAGCAGTGCTGCGCCCGTCTTGGAGCGCACGCCGTTGGCGTGCAGTTCGTGCACGTGTCCCAGTTGCAGGCCGTCGATCTCCAAGCGGACGCTGCGGGCGTCGGCCGCGACTTTGGCGGCCTTGATCGTTGGTCGCGAAGCGTCGACCTCCGGACTGCCATAGCTGCTCTGATAGATGTAGGTGTAGGTCGAGAGGTCGTAAGCGGCGGGATTGGCGG
>JALHPA010000208.1:4084-5939 GCA_022842745.1 Pirellulales bacterium | reverse complement strand
ATCGCTCGGCATCAGGTCCGGCGTGAATTGGATTCGCTTGAACGACAGGTGCAGCGACCGGGCCAGCGAACCAACGAGCAAAGTCTTCGCCAGCCCCGGAACGCCTTCCAGCAGGGCATGTCCCTTGGCGAACACCGCCACCAGCACCTGTTCGATGACCTCGTCCTGTCCCACGATAGCCTTGGCCAACTCGTCGCGCATCCGGTTGTAGACCCGTTCGCAACGTTGTACCGCGGCCACGTCGTCGGGATGCGTATCGTTCGAGGTGCTAGTCATAAATGCAAGCGAAAATAAACGGTGTTTGCAAACTACCAAGCGTCGGTACCAACTGCCCCACCCTAAGAGTGTAATCCCCGCGTCCCGCGTTTGAAAACAAGCGATCCTCGCTTATTCATGCTCCCGCCGGCGCTACGGATTCGCATCATCCCGCCACGGGTCACGCCGGAAGATGGATCGTGAACGTGCTCCCCTTCCCCAGCACGCTCTGCACGCTGATCCGCCCCCCGTGCGCCTGAACTATGTGCTTCACAATCGACAGACCCAACCCCGTCCCCCCTAGCTTGCGGCTGCGCGCCTTATCCACCCGGTAAAACCGCTCGAACAGCCGCGGCAGATGATCGGGCGCGACGCCGCACCCCCGATCGGTGACGCTCACCGTCACCTCCCCGTTCGACCGCGAGCCGGAAATATCCACGCTGGCCCCTGGCTCGCTGTACTGGATCGCGTTGTCGAGCAAATTGACAACCGCTTGTTCCAGCAGCCGGGCATTGATATTCCCCATCAGTCCTGTTTCGCATTCCACGCGGATCGAAATGTTGCGATCGGCCGCTTTCGACTGGCAATCGTACACAGCCGCATCGATCAGTTCCTTGATCCCCCCCGGTTCCAACGACAGGTTGCGGGCCTCTTCGCTCTGCTCGATCTTCGACAGGCTCAGCAAATCCTCGATGATCGAGTTCAAGCGATCCGCTTGCTTCGCGACAATCCGCAAAAACCGCTCCGCGTCGTGCGAATTCTCGATTCCCCCTTCCAACAGCGTCTCCACAAAGCCCTTGATCGACGCAATCGGGGTCTTCAGCTCGTGGGACACGTTGGCCACGAAATCCCGGCGAATGTTCTCCAAATGCCGGAAATGCGTCATGTCGTGCAGCACGATCACCGCCCCGATGCTCCTCCCCCGCGCATCGCGTAACGCCGTACCCCGCGCTTGCAACACCCGCTCCGAGTCCCCACGCAGCACCAGGTCGTCCTCGATCGATTCGCTGCTTTCCAGCGCCCGGCTGGCAAACCGCCGCAGGTCGGCGTTGCGAATCACCTCCTGCAAGCTCCGCCCCGCCACGTCCCCCGCGTTCGCTCCAACCAGCCGGGCTGCGGCCCGGTTCAGGCTGATGACGCGCTCCTCGCTGTCCACCGCCAGCACCCCTTCCACCATGCTTGCCAGCACCGCCTCTTGTTCGTACCCCTGGCGGCCGATCGTATGCCCCCGCTCCTCAAGCTGAGCCGCCATCTCCTGCACCGACTCGCCAATCGACGCCAGTTCCGCGACGTACGTGCCTGGCATCGAAACGCTCAAATCGCCGCGCGCGACGCGCGCCGCCGCGGCGCTAATCTGTTCGACCGGCCGGCTGATGCGCCGCGCTGCTATGAAACTGGCCACTCCCCCCGCCCCCCCCGCGATCAGCATCCCCCACAACAGGTCGAGCTGCAACGCCCGCAGCACCCGGTTGTGTTCCTCCCCTGAAATCGCCGACCGAACGACGCCCGCGACCTGTCCCCCGGCGTTCCACGGTAGGGCCCAATAGATCATCCGCTCTCCCAGGGTGGCGCTGAACCGGTCGCGTTTGTGGACCTCCAC
>JALHPA010000208.1:0-4074 GCA_022842745.1 Pirellulales bacterium | reverse complement strand
CCGGCCGGTCCAGATGGTTCTCTAGAGTCGTCGCGTCCTGCAGCGTGTCCGCCGCTACCGATCCATCCCGCTCGATCACCGTGATCCGCGTCCCGGTCAGTTTCGCCAGCCGTTGCGCAAGCGCCCTGGCCTGCGGCGGCAAACGATCCAATCGAGCGCCCGCCTTCAAGCCGATTCCCTCGGTCTCCCCCTTGAGGCTCGCTGCGGTGCGAACCGGCCGGCGCACGGCGTTTTCCAGGGCGCCCTCCGGCTCCGGCAGCCGCCCAGTAAGCGCGGACTCCAGTTCTTCGGCAAGCAGTCGTGCCGCCGTCTCCAACCGCAAATCGAACGTGGAGTTGACCTCGTGTTCCACCGCGTGGAACGCGAACCACCCCATCGCCGCAATCGCGACCAGCAACGTCCCCGCGTACGATGCGAACAGCCGCCAAGACAGCCGCCGTTCCGCCATGACTACTCCTTGAACCGATATCCCACTCCGCGCACGGTTTCGATTCGGGAGCCCAACTCGCCCAACTTCTTTCTTAGCCCCGCCACCTGGACGTCCACGCTCCGCTCCGTCACAGGATAATCTTCCCCCTTCACCGCGTCGACAATCTGGGCCCGGGTAAACGCCCATCCCGGCTTCCGAGCCAGAAAGTGCAGCAGCCGAAACTCCGTAAACGTCAATTCGATCGGCGCCCCGTCGATCAGCACCTCGTGCCGGCCCGGATGAATGATCAGCTCCCGCACCCGAATCGCGGTGTCGTCGTCGGCCGAGTCCTGCGTCTTGCGGCGCAGGATCGCCTTGACCCGCGCCAACAAGACCCGCGGGCTAAACGGCTTCGTCATGTAGTCGTCCGCCCCCAACTCCAATCCCGTCACCATGTCCGATTCCTCGCTCTTCGCGGTCAGCATGATGATCGGTATCGCGCGGGTCTTCGCATCCCCCTTCAGCAGCCGGCAAACCTCCAGCCCATCCACGCTCGGAAGCAGCAAATCGAGAATGATCAAGTCCGGCAGGTGCTTGCGAGCCAACGACAGGGCGGATTCGCCGGTCGCCACGCAATCCACCCGGTAGCCCTCCCGGCTGAGGTTGTAATTCACGAGCTCCAGCAGATCTTCCTCGTCATCGACGACCAGGATGCGCTCTCGAGTCATAAGCCGGCTTTTCAGTACGGTTCCTAGCAAGTTCGCGCCTCGACTACAGTGGTTTCAGGAAGACAATGACTGTCCAACACAATCTTCCAGGTCTGAAGATGCCGCGTCTGAAGGTACGCCTGCCGCTCCCGCCCCTCGCGGATGCCAGCAACTTGGACCTAGCCAGAACAATATCAGCCGACGGTTAGCGGTCCATGAGCACAGAATGAGATTTCTAACAGTCCGTCACGCCCCGGCGAAGCGCCGGATCCAACTCCTGCCGCATCCGCCACGACCGCCAGTCAAAACTCCACAACCGGCCAAGCCGACGGACGTATACCGGCCCGGCGTCCACTTCGGGCGCACCGGGGCCGCCGCGCGGCACGGCTTGGAATGCTGAAATTGGGATCGACGCGCTGTTACTGCGCGAATACCTCGTCCTTCACCACGTCCCCATTTTCCCCCGTGCTCAACGAGATAAACACGTTCGGATCGATCTCGTTCGCCAGGTACCGAACCGTCGCATCCCCGAACACGAAGTTCGCCCCGTCAATGTGAAAACTGTAAGGCTCCGTTCCCGTGGACGCTTCAAAATTCCACTTGTTCATCGGTGGAAACGTGGAAATGACCACGTGGTTATCCGGATTCGTCCACTCTCCGGTTCCCGCCGGCAATGACGGCATCCTGACGTTGTCCTGTCGAAACACCTCCGGCCGCCCGCCGCATTCCACAAACAGCAGCGTCTTCGACATCCCATCCGCCACCTTGGCCGTGCTCCGCGCCCGATACTTCAGAATGATCGCCGGAACCGCCTCCCCCACCTGGCCGGGAGGCACGGGCGGATCGAAGCTCAGCGGCGGCTGGTTCGCGTATCGCACCTCATTCGCCCGAATCTGTTTGTACAAACTCCCCCCCACTCCCAATATCGGTGCATAGTCGCTATACCCTGGCTCCGCCGATGCAAGCTGCGGTGAGCCGAGGTCCAACTCATCCTTGGCCGTCCGCACCCCGCTCGGACAGGTCAACACCGCCAACTGCTTGTGGCGCACGAACAAGTTGCTCTTGCCGTTATTGTTCGGCGGGCTGTTCCAAGACACATTCCGGCTGGAGTCATACAAATCCGACAGCGTCTTCTCCTCCAACTGGATGAGAATCTGCTGAAAGAAACCGTGCCGCGCCGGGTTCTGCTGCCCCGCCGTGGGACTGTCGTATTGCAGCACGATCGCTCGCGGTATCGACTTGAACGTCGACTCGTACCCCAAAGTCGCCATCCCCAACTGCCGCATGTTGTTGTTGCACGCCGTTCGCCGCCCCGCCTCGCGCGCTCGGTTCACGGCAGGCAGGATCAACGACGCCAAGATCCCAATGATCCCAATAACAACCAGAAGTTCAACCAGCGTGAAACCCGCGCGACCGCGCTTGACGTGCCACATGACTTTGTTCCTTGACTTGAGATTCCCTCGATCCGGCGACAGGAAATCCTTGGAAAGCCCCTCTCTCGCTCCCCAACCTTCTTGCCAACGCCGTGGAAGCTCGATCCGCTCATTCCGCGACTGCGGGCCTTTTGGCCCTCCCGCAACCTCACACGAGCAGCCTTCCATCGCACGTCGTCGGCCCAACCACCCGCCTGAAACCGGAACCGGTCTCGTCAAGAGAACTTCTCCGCGGCTGGTCGCTCCTTCACTCCGGCAAACGCTGCGCCCGGCCCGTTCCACGCCGACCACTATCTCCCGAAGCTATTTTGAGTATCTTGGTTTTCCAGGCCGCAGTCAAGCAAATCGCCGCCGTAACGCAATTTCCATATTCTCCGGGCCAATGGCTCTTGAATGGCGCCCCCCTGGCAATCGCTGTATCCCTTCCAGTCCCGCGAGATCCGCCTGGGTGGGCATCGCTACCACTACCTCGACGAAGGGGAAGGCCCCCCGCTGCTCCTTGTCCACGGCAACCCCGCCTGGTCGTTCCACTGGCGAAATCTGATTCTCTCCCTCCGCTCCCACTTTCGCCTCATCGCCTGCGATCACATCGGCAGTGGACTCAGCGACAAGCCCCAAAACTACCCCTATCGGCTCCAAACCCACGTCGAAAACCTCACCCACCTCATTAGCCACCTTGATCTAAAGCAGACCACCTTGCTCGCACAGGATTGGGGCGGCGCTATCGGCCTCGGCGCGGCGCTCGCCGCTCCCGACCGCTTCCAACGCTTCGTCCTGTTCAATACCGCCGCCTTTCGATCCACCGATATGCCGTGGCGAATTGCGGCCTGCCGCATCCCCCTTCTCGGCCCCTTGGCCGTCCGCGGGCTAAACGGCTTTGTCCGCGCGGCCCTGCGCATGGCGCTCGCCCGTCCCAGCGGCCTCAGCCCGGCCGAAAAGGCTGGAATTCTCGCCCCCTACGACTCCTGGGCACACCGCGTCGCCATCCTCCGCTTCGTCCAGGACATCCCGCTCCATCCCCAGCATCCCAGCTACGACGCCCTCTCCCGAATCGAAGCCGGGCTTCCCTCCCTCGCCGACCGCCCGTTCCTCTTCGTCTGGGGAATGCAAGATTGGTGCTTCACGCCAAAATTCCTCGCCCGTTTCCTCGAATTTTTCCCCGCCGCCGAGGTCCACAGGCTGCCCGAGGCCGGCCACTGGGTTGTCGAAGATGCCCACGAGCAGATCGTCCCCTTGCTCATCGACTGGTTCCAGCGGCATGAACTCCGCCCAGAAAGTCCACAAGACGCACCTCACGAAGCCCGCCCCCCGGCGGAATCGCCCTCGCCAGTCGGCCCGCTGGCCAACTTCCCCCTGCCCTAAAATCCGCCGCCTCGTCCCCCTCCGGCCATGATCGAACCCCTCCTCTCCGACGATCCCCTTCTGGCGGAGATCGTGACCCCGGTTCCGTCCGGCCTTTCTCTCTGGTGGCTTGGTCAAAGCGGATTTCTGGTCCGCTCCCCGTCCGGTTGCCTCCTGTTGGATC
>JALHPA010000207.1 GCA_022842745.1 Pirellulales bacterium | reverse complement strand
CACGATTGTGGCGGGCGACTTATACGAAGGCGCGGCAAGAAAAATCGCTCGCGCGGGATTTGCTGGCGTACCAGATTCCGTTCTATCTGCCGCTCGTGAGCAAGAAAACGCTGGTGCGGGGGCGGCGGGTAGAGTCGTTGTCGCCGTTGTTTAGCGGGTATGTGTTCCTGTATTGCACGGACGACGAGCGGTACAAGTCGCTGACCACCAACCGGATTTCCCAGGTGGTGGAGGTGAAGGACCAGGAGCGGCTATGGAGCGATTTGAGGAACTTGAAGCGGCTGATCGTCGCCAAGGCCCCGATGACGATCGAGAGCCGGCTGGCGCCGGGGCAACGGGTGCGAGTGAAGAGCGGGCCGTTTATGGGGGTGGAAGGGACGATCGAATCGCGACGTGGGGCGTTCCGATTGATTGTTGAGGTGAGTTTTTTACAGCAGGGAGTGTCGGTGGAAATTGACGATTTCCAGGTGGAGCCGATATAGACGCGCGCCGGTTTATGAACGGCGCGCGAACCTGCGGCGCAACCTGGCGCAAAAGACCGCGGGTCCGGCGAATAAGGCGGTGGCCAAGAGAGAGAGCGTGGATGGCTCGGGAATGGCAAAGAGTTCAAACGCCAGGTCCAGAGGCTGCCGCTGCAAGAGCGGGGAGGGGCCATCCCAACCGATGGTATAGGACTTCCCCTGGATTTGGGTCTGGTTGACGACGAAGCGGTCTGGGCCGTTCAAATGGTCCGTAAGGGCCAAATTTCCGCCGGCGGCAGAACCTTGGAAGTGCCAGATGGGGGGAATCTCTGGAATGGGACTGAAGACGCCGAATTCACCGGGGTCGACGGCTGGTGGGGTGGGGGCGAGGAGGTTTTGCTGGGCGTAGTCGCGGACGCGCCAGCCCCACTGGAAGGCAGGCTGGAAATCGGGGCCGGTCTGCGGGGCGAGGGCCACGATCTTTAGCCAATACACGGTGTTCGGCTGCGGCAGGAAGGGGACCGCCAATTCGCCGTGGTACTCGTAGACCTGTTCGTTGAGCGGGGATCCGCCGGGGTGGATCGGCTTCTCGGTAAACGTGCCTGAGGCGGGGGCGATCGGACCGGGGTCAAGGAACTGGGAAAGGATCGCAGCGCCGGGCTGGCCGGCGGCGGGGTTGTTCTGTTCGATCGAGACGAAGAATCGTTGGGCGCCGAACTCGCGGAGATTTTCGCGATATGCGCCCCACCAGCGAATATGGGCAATGGGCTGGGCGGACTGGACCGCGAAGTCGTCCGCCATGAATACGCCCGAGTAGCCGTCGAAGGGGGCCCCTAAAGGCAATTGGACCATCGTGCTCGGTTCGGCGTGGCCGAAATACGTGTCCGCGAAGATCTGCCGCTGGATTAGGGGGGCTTGGAGGAAAGTGGAAACCTGGCCGGGGAGAGGCTCGGCGCGAGCCGAGGAAGTCATCGCGATAAGGAACATCAGAGCACAAAGAACACGATGATGGCACATGAGTGGGCCTCCTCAGAAAAAAAAAAGGTGGCGATCGCGCGGACAACGCACAAATTTTCGCTGGCCGAAATTCACGCTACCCTTTGACGCTATCGTGGGAAGGAGGCGGATGCAACGATTTGGCGCGCGGGTTGGCAGCAGGGGAGGGAAACGGCTGCGAACCGTTACCGAAATCCCTGGGAGGGACCGGGGAACGCGCCCTCGCGAACGTCGTCGCGGTATTGGGTGACGGCGGCGGCGATTGTGGTTTTGAGATCGGCGTAGGCTTTGACAAAGCGGGGCACGTAGCCGCTGGTGAGGCCGAGCAGGTCGTTGATGACGAGCACCTGGCCGTCGCAATCGGGACCGGCGCCGATGCCAATCGTGGGGATCTGGACCGCCGCGGTAATCTTCGCCGCCAAGGAGGAGGGGATGCATTCCAGCACGACGGAGAAGGCGCCGGCATCCTGGGCGGCGCGGGCATCGGTAAGGAGCTGCTCTTCGTCGCGCTGGACCTTGTAACCGCCCAACTGGTGGACGCTTTGGGGGCGCAGGCCGACGTGGGCCATCACGGGGATGCCCGCCGAGACGAGGGCGGAGATGACACCGGCCTGGTCGGCGCCCCCTTCGAGCTTGACGGCCTGAGCGCGGGTTTCTTTGAGAATGCGGCCGGCGCTTTCGACGGCTTTGTAGGGACCCAAGTGGTTGGTGGGGAAGGGCATGTCGACGACGACGAGGGCCTGGCGGACGGCGCGGCCGACCATCTCGGCGTGGTAGATGATTTCGTCGAGTGTGACCGGGAGGGTGGTGGTGTGTCCCTGGACCACCATGGACATGCTGTCGCCGACGAGAATGGCCTCGATTCCGGTGGCATCGAGCAATTGCGCCATGGTGAAATCGTAGGCCGTAAGCATGGAGATTTTGCGGCCGGCGGCTTTCAGTGCGACGAACTTCGGGACAGTCATGCGGGAATCAGTCATCGAGCGCGCTTTTCTCCGGAGGAGAGCCAAAGGGGGCGACACGAACGCCGGGTTGGGAATAGAGCGACAACGGCAGTGCGAATTGTTACCGCGTGGTGGGCGTCTGGCAAATAGGGCAACGGTGGCCGACCAGGAGAAGTTGCGGTATTCTGGCGGCGAGTGTTGAGGAGGTGCTGGCTGGACCGTGGGACAAGAGCGGAGAATCTGGGCCGCCGACCGGACCGAGATCTTGGAATTCCGTGATCCTGGAATTTCGTCCGCGAGGCGTTGAATTGTACGGGGTTAATTGAACGTGGTTGAAAAGGCTGATTTGGCGTCAGGGGTCAAATGAAACCAGCGAGTTTAGCAGTCGGGATCACGGTATTCTTGCTGATCGGCGTGGCGGCCGATGTGGCCCATGCGCAGAGAAACCGCCCGCAGCCGCCCAAGAAGGAGAACAAGCAAGGAACGGGGCGGCTGGAGGGGATGCAAAACGGGATCTATCAGGTGGATCTGGACGGGCAGAAGTGGCTGGTAAGGTTGTCGCCCGACGCGCGGGTCCACGTGCGCGGAGAGGCGGAAGTTGGGTTTGTGCAGCCGGGGCGGCTCGTACGATTTGCGGCGGAATTCGATCGGAAACGAAAAACGACAACCCCCGTGACGGAGATCGAGGTGGGGCAACTGGAGCTGGGGGAGAAGACAGGGGTGTTTCCGGACGAGGCCCCGGGTTTTTCAGTGGATTTACCCAAACGAGGTGCTCCGTCGTTGACCAGTCGGATGCGAGTATTGGCGCCCGTCGCGAGTCTCAAGGAGGGGGTGATACAGGTCGGCAAGTACAAGGCGGAGCTGGCGCCGGATGCCAAGGTGACGGTCGATCTGGCCGATTTGCAAGTGGCTTCAGTGGGGGACAAAATTTTCGTCAAAGGATGGTACATTATGTCCGGGGCGCTGGTGGCGGAAGAAGCGGAGGTGACGCTCAGCAAGCCGCTGTCGGCGCCGAAGAAACCGGTGCGTCCGAAGGGGAAGAACGCCCGGGGCAAGTCCGATGTGGATAAGGCGGAAATTGAGAAAACGGACGCGGAGAAACCCGCGGAGAAGCCCGCGGAGAAAACGGAAGTCGAACAGTCGAAGTAGAATTCTCTCAAGTTAAGGGCAGCAGACGAAGTGCATGGCCCTGGAGTAAAATCGGGACAAGAGGACGGGCAAGGCGCGGCTGAATGGGGCGGGTTTGGCTGCACCTTCAGCCGCAAGTGGGGGCCAGTGGCGCGGGACAGGGTGACAACGAGGAGGAAGGTTCGCCCCGGCGGCATCTTATGCCCATCAACGTTCGGTATCTGCTGCCTCTAATGATGCTCTGCGGAGCGCTAGGGGCGACCGTGTGGTCGTTGGCGTTTACGCGGCTGCCCCCCGCCGACTACACGCTGGTCAATGGCCGGATTAGGGCGATCGACCCGACGCTGGTGACGGGAGTGCCGGAGGGGCGGGTCGTCTCGAATCTGTTTGAGGGGCTAACGACGTGGAATCCGCGCGATTTGTCGCCGCTGCCTGGGATGGCGGAGCGGTGGGAGGTCTCGCCGGACCAGAAGACGTATACCTTTCACCTGCGGAGCAACGCCCGCTGGACGGATGGGACGCCGGTGAAGGCGGAGGACTTCGTGTACTCCTACCGGCGGCTGCTGCATCCGGCGAGCGCCGCGGAGTATTCCTACGAATTGTGGTACGTACCCAACGCCGAGCGATACTCGAAGCAGCAGGTCAGCGTGGGGGATTCCGTGGAGATCGAGCTGCGCGAGCAGCCGCCGGGAGCGCTGCCGTACGCTCCGGGGATCTTGCTCCGGGGGAAGTTGGCGGCGATCGAGCCGTCTGGCACGGGGATCGAAGGGGAGCGCGTCTATACGGTGGAAATCGACGGAAAGCCTCGTAAGTTCTGCCGGGGGGGCGTTGCCGGGGAGGATTACCAGTGGCTATTGGTCGACTTTGGGTCGATTCCGATTCGGGCTGTGAACTCGAAGACGTTTCAGGTGACGCTAAAGCACCCGGTTCCGTATTTCATCGACCTGGTGGGTTTTTACCCGTTTGCTCCGGTGCCGCGGTGGTGCGTCGAAAAGTATGGGGGGGATTGGACGAAGGCGGAGCATATCGTGACCAATGGGCCCTTCAAGCTTGGGTTCCGGCGACTGCGGGACCGGGTGCGGATGATCCGGAACGAGGACTATTGGGACCGGAAGAACGTCCACTTGGCGATCGTGGATGCACTGTCCGTGGATTCGATCACCACGATGCTGAATCTGTACTTGACCGGGCAGGCGGACTGGATTGAATATGTGCCGCCGGGCGTGACGGGGGAATTGTTGCGGCAGAAACGGCCCGATTTTCAGCCGGGGCCGTACCTGGGGGTGTACTATCTGCGATTGAACGTCACCCGCGGGCCGCTCCGCGATGTGCGCGTGCGGCGCGCATTCAGCGCCGCGATCCAGCGGAAGGAGATCGTGGATAGCATTTTGCAGGCGGGGCAAGCGCCGGCCTTGAGCTTTGTTCCTCCGGGGGCCGATCGCCACGCGCCGTATACTGCCAGCCTCTGCCAGCCGTTCGACGTGGCGGCGGCGCGGCGGCTCTTGGCGGAGGCCGGCTATCCAGAGGGGCGGGGATTTCCGAAGATGGAGTTGCAATTCAACGAAAGCGAGATCAACGGCGCGATTGCGGAATTGCTGCAGTTCCAACTGAAACAAAATCTGGGAATCGAGTTCTCACCCAAGGCGCTCGAGTGGGGGGCCTTTCTAACGAACACGCAAATTTTGGAGTACGATCTTTCGCGCGCGGCGTGGATCGCGGACTATCCAGATCCCGACACTTTTTTGAAGATGTGGATCACGGACGGTGGCAACAACCAGACCGGCTGGTCGAATCCCGAGTACGATGCACTGTTGGAGCAGGCCCACTCGGTGGAGATCGACCCGGCGAACCCGAGTGAGGCGCTCCGCAAGCGGAGCGCTCTCCTATCTCAGGCAGAGCGGATTTTGATGGATGAACTGCCGGTGATACCGATTTTTCACTACGTAACCACCAGCATGTCCCGGACCTACGTCAAAGGGTACTACCCGAATTTGCACGACTTTCATCCGCTGAAGGGGATTTGGATCGACCAGGAGGAAAAGCGGCGGGTGCTGGGAGAGGGGCTGTGAGCCGGTTCATCCTGCGGCGGATTCTGTGGATGGCGATCACGCTGTGGGTGGTGTTCACGCTGACGTTTGCGCTGATGCGCGCGGTCCCCGGAGGGCCGTTCGACGGCGACCGAAACGTGGATCCAGAGGTCAAGAAGAACTTGTTGGCGCGGTACAACCTGGACGCTCCGTTGTGGGAGCAGTACACGAGTGAATTGCTGCGGTATCTGCGGCTGGACTTGGGATACAGCTACCAGTTGCGGGACTATCGGGTGGTGGATGTCATTCGGGAGGGGCTGCCGATCTCCGCCTCGCTAGGTATTTTGGCGATGACGTTTGCCTTGGTCCTAGGGCTGTCGGCGGGGATCGTTTCCGCCGTGCGGCGGGGCTCGGC
>JALHPA010000206.1 GCA_022842745.1 Pirellulales bacterium | reverse complement strand
TCGCTATTCGACGAAGCGAGCGGACGACGGCTCGTTTATGAAGGCAAGGGGAGACTACTCAACCGACTGTGGTCGGCTAACCTTAAGTCGAGTGATTGGTGAGGGCCAAAGGCAGCAATTTTCGCGAGGACGAAATGGTTCACTGGTTGGCGATCGTGGGAGTTTGGGCGGTGGCTGGAATGGGAGTATTCGCGGCCAACGGAGCGCCGACGGCTGACGCAATCTATTTTGGCGGCGACATTGTCACCATCGACGATCGGAATCCCACCGTCGAAGCGGTGGCCGTCAAAGAGGGGAAGATTCTGGCGGTCGGTTCCAAAGCCGATTTGCTGCGGATGCAGGGGGAAAAAACCAGGCTTGTCGATCTGGGAGGAAAAACGCTGCTGCCGGGGTTCTTGGACGGGCATTCGCACTACATCAGCTCGCTGCTGGTGGCCAATCAGTGCAAGCTGTACGCGCCCCCATCTGGGCCGGGGAAAGACGTGCCGAGCATCGTGGCCGAACTGAAGCGGTACGCCGCCGAGCGAAAGATACCGGCGGGTGAGTTGATTATGGGCTACGGCTACGACGACACCGTGATGCCCGACGGCCGGTTGCTGAACCGCGGCGACCTTGACGAGGCGTTTCCCAATAACCCGGTGCGGATCGATCACGTTTCGATGCACGGGGCGGTGATGAACAGCTTGGCGCTAAACAAGTATGGCTATTCCGCCGCGACCGAGACGCCGCCGGGCGGGGTGATCGTGCGGAAGCCGGGGAGTCGCGAGCCGTGGGGGCTGATCATGGAGACCGCGTTTATGCCGGTTTTGGAGCAGTCCGAGGCGATGACTGCCCAACAGGAGGTGGATTGGAGCCGGGCTGGGCAGATGCTGTATGCGCAGGCGGGGATCACCACCGCGCACGAAGGGGCAACCCAATTCGCACAGTTCATGACGATCAAGCGCGCCAGCGAAGCGGGCGCCAACCTGATCGATGTCGTGGCGTATCCGTTTATCACCGATGTGGACAAGGTGCTAGCCGAGATTCCGGCGCGCGAGTGGACGAAGTATCAGAATCGGTTCAAAGTCGGCGGGGTGAAGATCACGCTGGATGGATCGCCCCAGGGGCGCACCGCGTTTTTTACGACCCCGTATCGAACAGGGGGGCCTGACGGAGAGAAGAACTGGAAAGGCGAGCCGACGTTTCCACAGGATCTGGCCAACCAGATGGTGAAGAAGGTGTACGATTTGAACGTGCCGCTGATTTTGCACTGCAACGGCGACGCGGCGATCGACGCCTTTCTGACCGGATACGAATATGCCCGCGCGGGGGATTTTGGCCGGCCGTGGAACGTGACGACGATTCACACGCAGTTTTTGCGGAAGGATCAGATACCGAAGTTCGTGCGGTACAAGGTGCGGCCATCGTTTTACACGTTGCACACGTTTTACTTTGCGGACGCGCACATCGCCAATCGGGGCCGGGAACAAGCGATGTATATCAGTCCGATGCGGGACGCGATCGACGCGGGATTGCGACCGACGAACCACACCGACTTTGTCGTGGCGCCGCTGGATCAGATGATGATGCTGTGGTCGGCCGTGAACCGGGTTTCCCGGGCGGGGTCGGAAATCGGGCCGGAGCAGAGAGTGACGGTGCTGGAGGGACTGAAGAGCATGACGTTGTGGGGGGCTGAGCAATACGGGGAAGAGGACCGGAAGGGGTCGTTGGCCGCCGGCAAGTTGGCGGACTTTGTGATACTGGACAAGAATCCCATGAAGGTCGAGCCAATGGCGATCAAGGAGATCAAGGTCGTGGAGACGATCAAGGAAGGGGTCACGATCTATCCTGCGCCAGAGGGGGGGCATCCAGCGGTTGCTGCGCTGGCGCATAACCCAGGCCAGACGTATGCGTGGCGGTCGCATGTTTGCGACCTGGCCGGCCTGAACACGGCCGCAAAGAAGACGTGGAAGTTGACCACGCTCGGCGGGAAGCCGATTCGGTCGGCGAAGCCGCCGACGATCACGTTTGCCGGAGGGAAGCTGGCGGTGTTTGGGGGCGTGAACCGGATGAACGGGTCGTGCGCATTGGTTCGCGACACAGTGACGATCGGCAAACTGGCCAGCACCCGGATGGCGGGACCGCCGGAGCTGATGGAGCTGGAGGCGAAATTTGCGCGGACATTGGCCACGGTGGACAGTTTTCACGTGCATGGGAAGGAGCTGGAGCTGCTGAGCGGTGGAACGACCGTGGCGACGTTTGCCGCGAGCGAATAACGTGATCTGGCGAGGAGAAGCCCCGAATCGGCTGGGAGCGACTGCCGGACTGCGGGCATTGAGCCCCCGCAGGGTGTTCCGGCAAGGCGAACGATGGACCGTGTCGAAGCGTGCGCCGGGCAAGCGATATTTTTCGGACTGGGGGTTTATTTCCATCGGATCGGCACGGAGCGAGAGTTTTTTTTGTTGGAGCTGAAGGGGCAGTGCATCATGATTGTTAGGGGTGATTTCCGAGCTGATTGAATCGCTGCCGAAAATGAATCCGCGCTTCATGGGGAGAGATCGAACGGGAGCGAGCGTGTGGGTTGGCGGCCGCATTGCCGCGCTCTGGCAACGGTCTGCCTTGTTTGATATTCCGATCCATTAAGGCTTGCCTTGGAATCGAACATGAAGCCCCCCATTCCCTTGCTCGTAGCTCTGCTGACCTGCGTGCTGTTGACGGGGCGGGCGAGGGCCGAGAAACCGTGGTTTGATCGCGTGATGACCGGGATGGAGGTGGGGCCCACCGGAGCGCAGTTCGGGAATAGCGAACCGCACGACTTGCGGTTTGCGGCGAGGTTTGACGGACAGGAGATCGTGCGGCGAGCGGCGGCGGCCCATAGCGAGTATCTGGTGATGTGGGTGCGGGACGGGGATTACGCCTACTACGAATCCAAGCTGCTGCCGAAGGCGCCCGGGCTGGGCCAGCGCGATCCATTGCGGGAGGCGGTTGCCGAGGCGAGAAAGCATCGGCTGCCGGTCATCGCGTACTGCGTGGTCCAGCAGGGGGGGCATTTTCTCAAGGCGCATCCGGAGTGGGAAATGCGGGGCGCGGACGGTAAGCCCCTGGGCCGATTTTGCTTCAACTCCGGCTATCTAGAAGCGATGCAGCAACTGCTGGCCGAGCAATTGGCCTACGGAATCGCTGGATTCCACATCGACATGCTGGATCAGGGGTTCGGCCCACCGTATGGTTGCTGGTGCGATACGTGCCGGGATCGATTCCAGCGGGAGTACGGCCAGCCGATGCCCTCTGGCCCGACCTGGGACAAGGATTGGGAGCGGATGCTGGAGTTCCGCTACCGGAGCAGCGAGCAGTTTGAGAAATCGCTGGCCGCGCACGTCCGATCGCTCGATCGGCAGGCGACGGTGGACTTCAACTATCATGGCAATCCGCCGTTCAGCTTCGAGGTCGGACAGCGTCCGGTGCAACATGCGGGCAACGGCGATTTCATCACCGGTGAGACCGGCGTGTGGGGATTCAGTGCCCTGACGGTGGGTCTGAATGCCGCTTTTTATCGGGCGGCGGCGCCGCAGCAGCGGGTGCAAGTGGCCATGCAGCGGGGGGTACGAATGTACCACGACCAGACGACGCGTCCGCTGAACGACATTCGCTGGGAATTGCTGACGCTGCTGGCTCACGGTGCTTTTGTCACGATGGTCGACAAGACGGGATTGGATGGAACGCTTGATCCCGTGGCTTACGAACGGACAGGGGCGGCATTTGCGGATGCGCAAGCCGCGCGGGCGCAATTCGGCCACACACCGGTGGCGGATGTCGGCATCTATTTCAGCAGCCGCAGCCGCGATTGGTTGGGTCGGGAGAAGCCGGCGGATTGGTTTCTGAGTTTTCTGGGCGCTCACAAGACACTGGTCTATGAGCACATTCCCTGGGGAGTGGTGCTGGATGAAAACGTGACGTTGGAGGCGTTAAGACGCTTTCCCGTGTTGCTATTGCCGAACGTCGGCATCGTCTCCGAACGCGAAGCGGCCCTCTTCCGGCAATATGTCGAAGGGGGCGGGAATATGATCCTGACGGGGTATCCAGGGTGCTTCGATTCCATGGGCGGCCCCGCGGCGGCGAATCCACTGGGGCCGCTCATCGGCGGCAAATTCGTGCGGAAGCTCGAGTCGCTCGACAACTGGATGCGGGTGGACGCCGGGGAGACGTTCGGCGGATCGCAGTTTGCGCCGGAATTGCGCCGCGATTGGCCATTTCTGGTGAAAGGCCCAGCCGCCGCGTGGAATGCCGAGACGGCCACCCCTTGGGGCAAGCTGATGAAGCCCCACCGCACCATTCGCCAGCAGCAGGGCAAAGAAGGCGTCGAATGGCCGATGAGCGCGGATGCTCCCGTGGGTCCCGCCGTGCTGCGAAACCGCATCGGGGCAGGGGAAGTGCTGACTTTTGCCGGCTCGCCGGACTATGCCACGGCCAGCGACCATCACATTGTCGAGGCCCGGCGGTTGCTCGCTTCCGCCGTGCATCTGCTGCATCCTTCGCCGCGGGTAAAGATCACGGCGCCGGCGAATGTCGAAGCGATCGTCACCGACGATTCGACCAGCCGCACTCTACGCATCCACCTCCTCGGCTACAATGCCCCGCCGCAAACGCTACCGGTTCGCGAGCGCCCCTACGTGCTGCCGGCGCTCATGGAGAACGCCCCCATTTTCCGCGCGACTCTCGAATTCCGGGATCGACCCCACGGCGCGACCACCCTCCGCTCGACCACAACGCTGAAGCAAGACGGACGGTGTATCGATGTCACCGTCAGCGACGTGCATGAGGTCGTGGTGGTGCGGTATTGAGGGGATTGGTGGCGGGGGCCGGAACCGACATCGACGCGAAGGTCAGCAGGGCCTCCCGTTCCAGCGGCGCCGTCTCGTTTCCACCCGGGACTTTGACGGGTTGGGTTATCTTGCGCGGGCATCCAGTGGATCAAGGGTTGCGTTACAAGGGGGTGCGTACCGATCCGTGGCGCTGGCGGGAAAGGGGGCTGGTAAGAACGGCGAAGACGATTCGTTGCAAGCTGCCTATTGTGACGCGGAGGGATCGCAAATTGCCGCAATTCGCGAGGCGTAAGGCGATAGAAGCCACGACTTTCGGAATAAACGGAAAGTTCGGGGCGGAATCGTTGACTGGAGGAAAAGTCGTTGGTTAAATGAACGAATCACGATCAAGCGGGGGGCAATTATCGGTTCTGCCTGGTGGGCAATCGGGAGCGGTTTAAGGAGCGGGATGGCCCGAGAATTAAGGCTGCGAACGACCCATTCGGGTTCGGCCAGTTTGGTCCGGCGCAGTATTGGTCTAGCGAAGTATTGGTCTGGCGAAGTATTGGTCCAGCGAAGGGGGAGGCGACACAGCTTCAGGGAACGTGCTGAGCGGAAAGATCTGCTGAGCATGAACTGGCGAGCAGTGGATCCTTGGCGAGCTGGGGATTGTTGAGGGTGGTTGTGGCGGACGGGGGAGTCGTCTGCCGGTTGCCGGGTCTCGACCGATCGCCAGGTGGGCGAGGGTCGCGGAGTTGGCGAGAAGGGAATCCAGCGGGTCTGACGGCGTCTGCACTGATTGGCATCACAACGCTTGGTTCGTTCGATTCTCGAATCGGCTCCGAGAGCTTCATGATTGCAATTCTGCTTACTTCCGGCGCTGCTTTTCTGGTGGCGTTCGCGGCAACCCCCCTCATTCGACGACTGGCGTTTTCGCGGGATTTCGTCGACCGTCCCGATGGCCGGCGAAAGATGCAGAAGGCGCCGGTGGCTCTCGGCGGCGGCTCGGCCGTGATGCTGGGTTTGATGGCGGGGGTGGGGCTATTGGCGGCGGGATTTTCGTGGTTCGATATTCCCTGGATTCGGAGCCGGGCGCCCTTGGCGGGGATGGGGGTCGCGGCGGTGCTGTTGTGCATCGTGGGGTTGGTGGACGACCGGTATCAGATTCGCGGCCGGACGAAACTCTTCTGGCAAATTC
>JALHPA010000205.1 GCA_022842745.1 Pirellulales bacterium | reverse complement strand
CGAGTGCCGGCAATCGCTGCCGGAGCTATTTGGCACTGCGTCGCCGACGACCGTCGATTTCGCCGCTGGTCGAGTTGGCCGTCGATACCGCGACGGGGGATGAATCGGCGAGAAACCTGGGAGAAGAGCTGCGTTTGGCTTTGGAGACTGTTCGGGAGGAGTATCGCCAGGCGTTTTTGCTGTTTCATGAGCAAGAATTGAGCTATGCCGAGATTGCGGCCGCGATGGATTGTCCGGTGGGGACGATCAAGACTTGGGTGCATCGAGCGCGTCGCGAGCTGATCGAACGGCTGCGACAGAGGGAAGTATTGGCGGAGGCGCCCCATGTTGTGCGTGCAGTTTGAAGCCCGGCTGAATGAACTTTTGGACGCGCGGATCGCGTTTGAAGAGGACGCGGATTTGTGCGCGCATGCGGAGGCTTGCGCCGCGTGCGCCGAGCGGATGGCCGAGTACGAGACGCTGGTGGATAGCGTGGGTCACTTTAGCGCTGGAAATCCGGCTCGCGTCGAGGCGTCGGGTGAGCAGACCAGGCGGGTGGTCGCGGCAATCAGGGAACAGGCTTCAGGCCGCAGACCGCAGGCTAAGTCGGCCGAGCAGACCAGCCGAGTGGCCGCGGCTATTCAAATGGAGTGCGAGGGAGAGGCTGCCATTTCGGTTAGATTGGCAAGTCCAGCGAATCGTCGGCGGATTGCCGTATGGGGGTGGCTGGCCTTGGGGGGGGCCGCGGCGTTGCTGTTGGCGGTCGTGCCCTGGGTGGGACGGGGTCCTGAAGTTGCGGTGGCGCCTGGCAATCCATCGGGGGGCGAGAATCGAGCCTCGAGCGCGTTGAAACCGGCCTCTGGCGTATCGGTTGTTGACAAACAAGAACAGGGGGCCGCGGTTCGGCCGGATGCATCCGCCGCGGACAGGAGTCCGGTTGGGTTGGCGACGGACAGGAATATCGGAAAGTTGGCCGAAGAACGCATCGCGTGGGTAGGCTATCGCATGGCCGATGGGCTCAAACCAGTGGCCGAGTCGATGGTTAACGCCTTAAATGCGCTACGCAGGCGCAGCGCGCCGCGCAGCGACGACCCTGGCCGCTCGTCCCAGCTTCGGTTTGGAGATGAGGCGTCTTCGGCCTGAGCGTCCGGCCGTGTGCCGTGGGGGCGCACGAATGGATCCCCGTCGCGGCGGGATTTCCAGGCGCGATGGCCCGTGACCGGTTCTGGCCGGATGTCGAGGGTTATCGTAAAACTGACAGGGATGGTCGGCCCGCGGTTTGCAACCTGACGTAGCGGGTTTTTAGCCGATTCGCTTCGAGGCCTGAATTTATGCCTTGCGCCGTTCTCGCGGTCGGTAATTGCAGCGCGGATCAATGGGCGTTGGCGGCCATGATCGAGCAAGAGTTTGAGGCGCGCGCATTGTCCGCCGATGACTGGGAGGAGGCGGCGGAAATCCTGGCACGCGATCCGGTCGACCTGGTTTTGGTGAATCGCGTGCTTGAGCACGGAGGGGACGGGCTGGAGGTGATCCGGGCTTTGAAAGCCGATGCCCGGTGGTCCGCGGTTCCGGTGATGCTGGTTTCCAACTATCCCGAGTATCAGGACGTCGCGGTTCAAGCGGGGGCGGTGCGGGGATTCGGAAAGAACTCTCTATACCATCGAGCGACAGTCGATCTGTTGGCTCGATATCTGTTGCCGGCGGGCGCTTGATCGCGCTTGTCGAAGGTCGAGCGTCGACCGGCCGCAGGACAGAGCGAGACGAGCGGTAGTATCGGGGACCGGGAGGAAGTTCGAATACCGGTCAGCGGCGAGGAAGTGCAAGTGACCAAGGATGTCGTCCCGACCGAGACTGTGCACGTGGGGAAGCGAAAACGGCAGACGACCCAGCAGGTGGAGCAGGATGTCCGAAAGGAAGAGATCGTGGTCGATGCCCGCGGGCACGTAAATGTCCAAGGGGACGACAAAACGCCGCCGCAGGGAACGTCGATGGCCCGGTAGGAGTGGCCTTGCGAAAGCGGGCGTCGAACCGATCCCGTGCAAAAGACGATAGTGCTCGAAACCAGTCGGCCTGTTGGCCGGCTGGTTTTTTTTGCATCGCAGGAAAGAAGGCGCCGGTGGGAGTCGAACCCACGGTGGCGGATTTGCAATCCGCGAGACTCCGGGACGACCAGGTCAGTTTTTTGACCTGAGAAGCGCACTGGATTAAAAATCCAGTGCGGTGGCAGGGGTATTTCGGACGAAATAGTTTCCTGGGCGCGGACCGGCGCTTGACGCGGGCGGGGTTTCTTGGCTCATGTGGGGTTGGGGCCACGCGAGCGACCAAACCGGAGAACGAGCGATGACCGACGCCACCGAATTCGATCTGGGGGAAGACCTGGCGATCACCAGCCGCAGGAAGCGGTCTTGGGGCGGTGGGACCTGGGTGGCGGGGACGATCGAGGGGCACCGATTCGAGGCCCTGGTCTTCCCGGAGCACGCCGACCAGGCCGAATACGAACTCGGCGAGAGCCGGATCTCAAAGCTCTGGGTCCAGCGGCTGGCCGACCGCCAGACCGTGTACCATTGGGACCGGGGTGAAGATGTGCCCGCCGCGGACGATCTGACGCGGGCGATCGTCGATTTTCTGGTCGCGGGGATTGCCGACTTCCACGTCCTCTAACCTCTGGTTTTATGCCCAAAGTCCAATTCTACGGCGGACCTTACGATGGCAAGGAAGCTGACTTGCCGTTCACGCCCGACCTTTTAATCGGCGAAACGATGGATGGTGACTGGGGCGGCGGGATGATGGACTTTCGCGTTTCGACCTACGTCTACCAACTCGATTTTCCAAACGGCGATAATGAGCCGTTCGAGTATCGATTTCGTAGGGATCGCCCTGCGGATCTCGGGGAGTGGATTTCACCACCGCCAAAACCGTAGAAAGCGGCTCACGCCACCAGGTCGGCGGTGAGGAGGTGGATCACGATCGCCAGGGGATCGGTGTTGGCTTGGCTGGCCTCGGCGCGGGGCGGGTACCAGAACAGGCGGGGGCGGGAGAAGCCGACGCACTTGGTGCGGAGAACGAAGTTGCGGCTGTCGGAGTCGCGCAGATAGAGTCCCTGGACCGCGTTGCCGTCCCAGCTACGCGGAGCGTCGGGGTCGCTCCAGACCAGGTGGCCGCAGGGCAAATCGGGTCGGGCCGCAAAGTAGGCCGCCGCGGCGTCGTCGAGCGTGACGCGGATCAGACAATCGAGCCATTCCCCCGGCGCCCAGACGCGGGGGCCAATCCCGAGATTGCACCAGGAGATCACACCGGACTCGGCGACGGCGGCGGTGCAGCCGGGGGGGAGATCGACCTTGATCGGCCGGCCCCCCGCCATGTCGCTCTCCGGCGGGTACCGCGGAGGGATCCGGCAACTGGCGCTGGTGGCGGCGTTGGGGGTGACGCGCGGGAGGGGCTTCGATCGGTGCGGCAGACTCCGGCCGTTGAGCGTGGTTTCCAGGGTCGAGATTGCGTCGGCGGCAAACGCCTGCCCCCGTTCGTCGGCCAGCTCCCCGACCAGCCGCAGATTGTGCGAGCAATCGAACAGGTCCCCTTGCAACCCGTTCCCGGCCGCCTCGAGCCACAAGGCCAACTCGCTATCGCGTAGGCCGGCGCGGAAATTGAACGTGTCGTTCCCCTCGCTGTCGATCTTGTTGTAGTAGTGGTGGCCGCTGGGCCAACCCTGCTCGTCGGGGAGAAACTCGACGCCGGCCAGGCAGTTCCGCACGGCGATCATTCCCCAGTGGCCGAGCTTGCAGCCGAAGAATCGCGCTGGGCCGCCGCAGTTGCGAATCGTGAGCCGGTTGCCGAGGCTGAAACCGTACAGCCGCCGGGCGACAAGCGGGACGCCCCGGCATTCGATCAGCCGCACCCCCTCGAGCTCGAGGCTCTCCCCGCAGTTGGTCAGATGCACACCGTCGCCGGCGGAGAGGATGTCGACGTTTTTCAAATACTGCCGCGCCAGATCGCCGGCCAGGTGATGGGCGTTCCCCCCGTCGATCACCACCGCCGGCGCGTCAGGATTCACGTTGACGAGCTGGGCCCGCGGGCCGAGGCCCTCGATCCCAAAGTTGAGCGGGCATTTCCACGGCTGGGGATGGAATACGCGGCGGGGGAATTCGAGCGGACCGGAAAAGAACAACTCGCGGTCGAACGCGATTGCCCCCCCCTGGTCGCTGAGCTTGGCGATCGTGTCGGCGAGGAGCTTCGTGTTCCAGTCGATCAGCCCTTTGTCTTTGACGGCGTCCTGTCCCCAGCCGGCGCGCGGGTAGCGGAACTTGGGACGCTTGATCGGCGTCGTCGCGGCGTCGTAGCTGATCTCCTGGCCGATCGGGTTGGCCGGATCGCGGCGCCGGGAGAACCGGGCCGCGGGGGAGTTGTAGAGTCGCATGGAACTGCTCCGATCGTTGGGGACGCCCGGGGAGCGGCCCGCGGGCTTTTTTCGCCGCGACGGCGACGAGCCGACGCGGTGCATCTCGTCCGGCCCACGGGCCGTTCGCCAGGCGTCAACCGGGCAAGGACAGGATCGTGGTCTTGAGGGCCTCGACCAGGACGTTGATCCCGAGTTGGTGCGGGTGGAGCTGGTCGCCGACGTCGTAGGCCGCGGGGAGGGGCTGGTCGCTGGCGGTCGTGCCGGTGAATAGCAGGTAGCCGTCGACCAGCCGGGTATTTGGGTTCGACGCGGCGAAATTCCGGATCAGGTTGTTGAGCTCGGCCGTCGTAGCCTGCCTCGTGCTGTTGCTGGAGCTGTAGCTGGCCCACGGGAGGACGGTCATGGCGATGAGGACATTCCCCTCGTCCGCCAGGACTTCGCTGTACACCTGTTGCAGCCGGCTGAGGATCGTAGCGGCGCTGTCGGCGGTCTGGAGGATGTCGTTCACGCCTCCCATCAGCGTGACGATGTTGTATTTTTTTCGCCGGGAATTGGTCGTCCACTGCGAGCTATACATTGCCGGGGTCTGGGCCCCGGAGACCGCGAAGTTGGTAGCCCGGTACAGCGCGCCGAGCTCGCTGTTCAAGGCCGCGGCGATCAGCGTATCAGCGCCGGCATAGCCCCCCCCAGTCGTCGAATCGCCCAGCGTGGCGATGTGCTTGCATTTCGCGCCGTAGCGCTGCGCCAGATAGCGATCGACGAGAGCCTTCTCGGTGGCGGAGAGAGCCCGGTTGTAGGCCAGGAACTCCATGATCCGGCCATCCCAGCCGATATTGTTGGCGACGTTGCGGCCGAGGATCAGGGGACTGGCCGGGGCGCCTGCGGCCGGAGCGCCCGAGGTGTCGGCGCTGTTGACCAGCGCGCCGTCGATGAACAGCCGCACCTCTCCGGTCCGCCCCTCCTGGTAGCTGTAGCTGGCGACGACGGTCTGGCCCGCCGGGGCGAGATTGTTGGTCGAGACTCCCCCCGTCATGGAGGCGATCTGGCCGCTGGCGTTGCGGACGCGCAGATCCAGAAATCCTTCGGCGGCGCCGGTGTCGTCGACGAACAGGGCCACGCCTCCGGCGCCCGCGGCCAAGCCTCCGGTGTCGAAGAGCACGCCGATCGTCTCGTCGGTGAGGCGGTAGGCGATGAACACCGTGCAGCCGGTGCCGTCGTGGAGAAACTTCCAATCCGCGGCCGAGGCGGCGGTGAGGCGGGCGTTGGCCGCGGCGGCCGCGCCCAGGTAGGCGGGGTTGACGTCGTCATTGGTGAGCGTGAACTTGTTCGTGGCCTCGGTGACGTGCAAGCCGCTGCCACTGGCGTCTTGCCAAGCGGCGACGGTCTCGGCGTTGTCGGCGGGGTTCGTGCGGGCCGTGTCGGTGAAGCAGCGGCCGGCGGGCTGGGACTGCAACCAGCAGCGGAGGCCGGAGCGGACCGGCAGCACGTTCACGTCGACCTGGCCGCTGGCGAGCGGCCGGAGCAACCCCGGCTGGTACGGCATGGTGTGGTTCAGCCTTTGAGCGAGACGTCGATCGTGGCCGCGGCCACGTTGGCGACCGGGTAGAGAGCTCCGTAGGGATAGCAAGCCTCGG